>CAZEFU010000273.1:0-3115 GCA_964511515.1 uncultured Wenzhouxiangellaceae bacterium | reverse complement strand
TTCAGGAATTAATCAAAGTATTAAACCCAAACAATGAAGCTGGGCGTATAGTCCTGATTCATCGCATGGGTGTAGATCGTATCGAGGCAGATCTGCCACCATTGATCGAAGCGGTACAAGCACTTAATACTCCAGTGTTATGGATGTCTGACCCAATGCACGGTAATACAGAAACTGTAATTAATGGGATCAAGACCAGGCGCTTTAGAAAGATTCGTGGCGAGCTTAAAAAGTCAGTAAAAATTCACCGCGAAATGGGCACCCATCTTGGCGGTATGCATCTTGAATTAACCGGTGAGAATGTCACCGAATGCACCGGCGGCGCCCGTGACCTAAGTGAAGAAGACCTCTCCCGCGCCTATAAATCCAGCGTAGACCCGCGCCTGAACTACGAGCAAGCCCTGGAAATAGCCATGCAACTAGTAAACATTCAAACCCAGAAAGACTAACAATATATCGTAGGCTTTTGAGTTAGGTATTATTTTGTAGCTTATAGCCAGAGCTCTGCATTAGTGCATGGTATATTTTGCAAAACTATGCAATAATGGACATCAACTCCAATATTGCATATATATAAAGAATGATTTCTCGAAAAATACTCCGTGAACTCAAGATTCTTCTTGGTGAGTACCCGATTGTAACGATACTTGGCCCGCGACAGTCAGGTAAAACTACTTTGGTTCGCGACATATTAAAAGGTTACGAATACTCGAACTTGGAAGATCCAGAAACTCGTCAATTTGCTACAGATGATCCGAAAGCCTATTTGGCTCAATTTACTTCCAAAACAATCATTGATGAAATTCAAAGAGTCCCAGAACTATTAAGTTATTTACAAGTTTTAGTGGATAGAGAAAAGGTCAATGGGCAGTTCATACTTACAGGCTCGCATCAGCTAAAGTTACAAGAATCTATAAGCCAATCTTTAGCTGGAAGAACGGCAATATTAACTTTGTTACCACTTGCTATTTCTGAGCTTCTAAGTGCAGGATTTTCTGCAGATAGCTTTGAAGAATATTGCCATAAAGGGTTTTTGCCAAGGATATATGATCAAAACATTAGACCTAAAACAGTTCATTCAAACTACTATCAGACTTATGTGGAGAGAGATGTCCGGCAATTAATTAATTTGAAGAATTTGTCTTTGTTTGAGAAGTTTTTAAAGTTGACCGCAGGGCGTGTTGGTCAAATATTTGATGTCAGTTCTATGGCGAATGAAGTGGGTGTTGATTCAAAAACAATCAATCATTGGGTATCAATTCTGGAAGCATCATTTATTCTGTTTAAGCTACCCGCCTATTTTGAAAACTTTGGCAAGCGGGTAATTAAATCACCAAAGTATTATTTTATGGATGTAGGGCTTTTGACATTCCTTCTAGGCATAGAAAGAAAGGAGCAAATCACTAGAGATCCGTTGGTTGGTAATATTTTTGAAAATATGGTTGTGCTTGAATGTTTTAAAGAACGGTACAATCAGGGGAAACTGGCAAATTTGTATTATTTCAGAGATAGTAATGGGAATGAGGTTGATTTGATCTTTCAAAATGGGCGGGAGCTTGTTGCAATAGAAATAAAATCAGCCGCTACTTACTCAAAGAGTCAGCTGAAGGGGTTAAAGAAGTTTTCTGAGTTGTCTAAAAAATGCTCAAAGAGTTACCTTGTCTATAACGGCGATGAAATTAAATTGAGTGGCAACACATCACTCATAAATTTCCGCGAGTCTCACAAAATATTTAATTAAACAAAGAGGGTCAGAGTAAAGTGCCAGAGTAAACTACGCCTTTTCTTTAGAGCGACCGGCTGTTTTACGTTGATGCTCGAGCAAATGTTTTTTCCGGATACGAATGCTTTTCGGGGTGACTTCGACAAGTTCGTCATCATCAATAAACTCTAGAGCTTGTTCCAGAGTAAAGATAATCGGGCGTACCAATACCAGGTTTTCATCGGTACCGGCTGCACGGATATTAGTTAACTGTTTGGCTTTTAGCGGGTTTACGGTCAGATCATTGGCGCGTGAGTGAATACCGATAACCATGCCCTCGTAAACCTCAACACCATGCCCAAGGAACATGCTGCCGCGTTCTTGCAGATTGAATAAAGCATAACCAAGAGCCTTACCAGTGCCTTTAGATATCAATACACCTTTGCTGCGTTGGCCAATATTGCCACCAGCGTGTGGGCCATAATGATCATATACATTGTAGAGCAGCCCAGTACCTGCAGTCATAGTCAGAAACTCGGTACGGAAACCAATCAAGCCACGCGCCGGAATCAGATAATCTAAACGCACACGACCACGACCATCAGGAACCATATCGCGTAACTGGCCTTTGCGCTCGCCAAGGGCTTCCATAACCGCACCCTGGTGCTGGTCTTCGATATCTACAGTCAGTTGCTCATAAGGCTCCATTTTCTGGCCATCAATCTCGCGGATAATTACTTCCGGGCGACCAACTGCAAGCTCGAAACCTTCGCGCCGCATGTTTTCTATTAATACAGAAAGATGAAGCTCGCCACGGCCAGATACGCGGAATTTTTCACCACCGGTTTCTTCAATCCGTAGCGCAACATTATGTTTGACTTCCTGTTGCAGGCGTTCCCAGATATTTCTTGAAGTTACATACTTGCCTTCCTTGCCCGCAAATGGAGATGAATTGGGTTGGAAGGTCATGCTGATAGTTGGTTCATCAACTGTCAGGGCGGGCAGGGCTTCAATGTTATTTGGGTCGCATAGAGTATCGGATATATTTAATGGATCAATCCCAGTAACAGCGACAATATCGCCGGCGCTGGCACTTGGAACCTCAATTCGTTCTAGCCCCAAAAACCCAAGTACCTGCATAACTTTGGCATTGCGTGGTTTATCAATACCATTGGTAACTTTAATCTGTGCACCAGTTTTAACACTACCGCGCTGAATTCTACCAACGCCGATAATACCTACATAGCTGTTGTAATCTAGAGTTGTAATACGCATCTGGAAAGGACCTTCAGGGCCTACATCAGGTGCTTTAACCTCTTTAATAATGGTTTCAAATAGAGGTGTCATATCGCCATCGGTA
This sequence comes from uncultured Wenzhouxiangellaceae bacterium, assembly GCA_964511515.1. Classification (GTDB taxonomy): domain Bacteria; phylum Pseudomonadota; class Gammaproteobacteria; order Xanthomonadales; family SZUA-36; genus SZUA-51. Next base: position 53 of record CAZEFU010000273.1, on the reverse strand, counting down.
ACATCATCTTCAAGGCTGGCATAGCCATTGATTGCTGAACAATAAACTACCGG
>CAZEFU010000272.1:0-3127 GCA_964511515.1 uncultured Wenzhouxiangellaceae bacterium | reverse complement strand
CACCATTCATATCTTCACCATCAAAAGCGGATAGTGCTGTTTCTGGTTGGTAGGTACCGCCATTTGTTGGCGGACAAGGAAATGCTCCGGGAGCTGCCTCATCGTCTAACACAAGGCTCCAATCATCCAGGCTTCCACATATACGATTAATAAGAACAATTTCAGTACTTGCAGGGCTCTGCAAGCTGAATATTAAATCACTAATCCATGAGTGTGTACCCGAAAGGTTTACAACATTAACATCAATAATGCTACCTAAATCAGGTATCGATAAGTCAGATGTAACATCACCAGAAGGCGGTGAAGCAGTGATAGTTTGTGGCACATCTGAGCTGTTAAAAATTGCACAAACCTCATTAGCTGTAGAAAAGGAGAATACCGCCGAGACTTGATTGCCACAGGGGTTAATCGCTGTAACCCTCCAGTAATATGTTGTACTCCCATTCAGCGCACTGCTCAAGGAATGGGAAGTTAAGGTCAAGCCAGTCTCGCTAGCTACGATATTGATAAAACCAGGGTCGGTTGCAACTTCCAGAGTGTAACTTAAACCCTGGATAGCCAAAGACCAAGTAAAGGTCGGCATCAGTGTAGCTACAGTTGATGTGTTAACTGGAGATGCCAATGTCACACTTGTTGGAAAAGCAGAAAAAGCATTCAAGGTCACATCTAATGATGCATTATTACTTGGGTCACTATTGTCAGTCGCAGTTAAGGTAATCGTGGAGCTGCCAAATGCCAGATTATTCATTCCACTCACTGTGAAGTCACTGATAAGTGCCGGGAAAACCACGCTTGCTGGGGAAAAACTTCCACTTGCGCCTGCGGGCACGCCGCTTGAAGTCATATTTGATGTGCCGGTAAAGTCAGGCGATAATGTTAGGCTATAAACAGCTTCAGGAGCCGTTGGAATAGTGCAGACATCGACTACCGCAGGGGTTACGGATAAGCCTAATGGACAAGTTGAGCCGTATAAGGTGTTGCCTAGCTCCAATGCATCTTTGAGCTGCACCAAACCAAAACCCGTATGCGGGTCCCAGCCGGGGCCGTAGTTATTGCCACTTTGGTCATGAGTGCCCGATAAATCCCTGGCACTATCGCGCAACAACTGGCGTAATTGCTTGTTGGTGATACCTGATGGACCACCACAGGCATCCCAAGCCCAAGCGATACCAGCTGCTACTCCCGGGGTTGCCATTGAGGTGCCACTGTTGAAGGCGTAGCCACCAGAACAACCTACACAACCAGAGCCGTCAGCTGTCAACACTCTAGTCGGCAACCCAAGGCCGTTGGCCTGAAGGAACTGTCCATCTACCTGAGTAATGGTAACTCCAGGAATTGAAGTTCCTGTCGTACAGTTACCGCCACAAGTTGCTGCTAAAGCTCCAGGTGTATTGTTGAAAAGAACCACGGCCAAGCCACCATTACTGGCGACATTATTCATTTTGTCGGCAAATGAAATTGCACCCCGCTCGCATAGAACTACACTGCCATTCCAGCTACCATTTATGTCTCCACCATCACATAAGTTACCATCTACCAGGTTCTGGGTCACATCACCATAGGCTGTTTCTTCAATCAGTGAGGCTGAATAGTTCCTACCATCATTGGTAACCTGAAACACTGGCACATTGTTATGCGGCGGCCCCGGTACTGTACTCAGTATATTTTCTCCACCACCAGATAGCTCTACAGAATCCCAGGCAACATTCGCAGGTTGGATTAGTGGGTCGTAAGCTGTAGCCGGATATTGCGAGAAATCAGCAACATTATCACTCTGCCTCAGTGCAGCTACAGATATAACAGAATCGTAACTTGCAGGATAACTTGCTACCGTATTACCATCGTTGCCGGCAGCTGCAATTGAAATTATATTATCGTTATCATAAACACTCTGGAAGACGCTTTCCTCGAAGGCACTAAAACTACCACCAAGACTCATACTAATGGCATTAGCTCCCTGGTCTCTACAATACGTAACTGCCGTTGCAAGATTTGAGTTTCCTGAAGACCATACACCAGCGTTATTGAATATTTTGACAATAATAAGCTCAGCACCTCCTGGCATAACTCCAACCACGCCGATATTATTATTAACTGCATTGGCAGTACCAGCTACATGAGTGCCATGCCCATTTCCGTCTTCTGTATATAACTCACCTGGAATTTGCGACATTCCGCTATGAGTAATACCTTGGAAATCATCATGGGCTGCCCAAAAGCCTGAATCAATAATACAAAACTTAACCCCTGAACCATCCGGAGCACCTGGATCAATTATTCCATCCCGATCGCTATCCCAAACTTCACGGGCTTGAAACTGATCAATATTCCAGGGCACAGTTTGCGCCTGCAATTTGTATTCTGGTACTGGTTCAGAAAAGACTACATTTGAGAGTGTAGCCATGGTGCTCACAGCAGCCTCAGGTATAGAAACTGCGAATGTATCAAAGCCGTCCAGATGATGGTCTATGCGATAACCTGCTGCAGTGGCTGAGCTCATAAATGAAGCTTTTTTGCCAGGGGCATAGCGAATATAAAAAGCTTTACGCTTAGCTTTAGTTGGCTGTGAACTGGGTGCTTTCGATTTAGCTAAATTTTGGTCAGTCTGCTTTTCTACAACAGCAAGACTACTAACAGGCAATAAGAAAGCAAATGCAAAGAGAATATCTTTTAGTTTCATACGTTTCTCCCCAGAACAGAATATAATTATCGTCTGAGTATACCAGCACCAAGCTCAGTATTCTGAGGAAATACGCCTTGCTAATTTATATTTTGTAATCAATATCCACAATTAATGGAGCATGGTCTGAAAATCGTTCTTCTTTATAGATAGATGTGGCAGAAATTTTATCCGCCAATGACTGGCTAACTACCTGATAATCCAATCGCCAACCGGTATTATTCGCCCATGCCTGCCCTCTATTCGACCACCAAGTATATTGATGCTCGCGCTTATCTACCTGGCGAAAAGCATCTACCATGCCCAGCCCGTCGCTGGAATAAAGCTTATCCATCCAAGCGCGTTCTTCTGGCAAGAAACCAGAATTTTTTTGATTAGCGCGCCAGTTTTTAATATCAATCTTTTTATGCGCTATATTCCAATCACCACAAATAACTACATCCCGGC
>CAZEFU010000271.1:0-3136 GCA_964511515.1 uncultured Wenzhouxiangellaceae bacterium | reverse complement strand
CTATAAGATCAACGCAAAACTGCTTATCCAGTTCTGGCACGCAAGATCTGCATTTGTTCATTAACATCGTCAACTACATGAGCGGATGTATTTTTTCGCGATTCTATCGGTACCACCCTAGCGGAACGAGATCTATTTTTCTCTCCTTTACGCCACCCTTGCCATATAGCGAAACCAAGCAAGCTAATGGCTACGATTATTGTCAGTGGCATTAATACTGCCTGGGCAAATAAATTCACCACTGCAAGTGTAGGCAATATCAGCCCCAGAACCACCAGAGGCAGTGCCGATCTATTATCTATATTTACAGCTAAGGCCAGCAGAATCAGTCCAAGGCCCCACACTGTTGCCTGCACGAACTGAATCGCCGGCATTTGCGTATTACTAAGTATCAGGCTTACTGTAATTGTCACTAAAGGCAACAACAGTGCATATGCCCATATATTGTTTTTAAGTTGTACATTTTTCATTTCTTTCTCCTGCATATACTTACTAGTATGTAAGTTATATATGTAAATTTTTTTGAATTTACTCGTTAATACCTAAATCAATTCTGATTTGTTTAAAAATCTTTTCTAACAATGGCAAGCCATGTGCTCGTGCCATTTGACGAGCCCCCTGGATAGTTGCAAGTATTGTTACCGCTTTATCAGGAGCCCTACCATCGAAGGAAAATTCTGCTTGTTCTTTACCCACTTCAAGGACTTTAGTGAACCACTTTAATGAATTATTGATGAATTGGTCATTTGCTGCTTGCACATCTTCATTTAAATCGTCGTAATCAATAGCTAACGAACCTATTATGCAAATTGGGCAACCCCGCTCATATTCCTTTGCTGTATACATAAACAAACCTTCGAGTTGCTCTCTAGCAGGTCCTCCATAGGCCATGAATTCAGATGTTTCTTTTTTGAATACTTTATAGTTTTCGTCAATTATCGCCTTGATTAGGTCCATTTTTGTAGGGAAATAGTAGTGAATTGCAGCATTTTTAATACTTAAATGTTTACTAATATCACGGTAACTAAAGCCATTGAGGCCGCGCTGAAGCAGCAGGTCCAAGGCCCGATCGATAATTGATTCTTTTGTATTAATAGCTTTTGTCATAATGATTTCCACTTACTTATAGGTAAGTATAAGGGTAAAGTTGCAAAATTCAAGTTTTATTGACAAATAATGCATAAAAAAAAGCCGGTCAATTGACCGGCTTAGTCCCTCAGCCTCTTTTTCAGTTCCCTGAATACCCTGGCTTGAGATTCGAATTAGTGGTTTTATGGGTTAAAACCGGCCTCTTTCAGTTCCTCTGAATATTTTCCCAATAGTTCACGGTTATGTTGCTGACTCTCTGTGTCTGCTTTGCTAGTAGCTGCAATGCGTAGCTGCTGTTTAAGCCACTGATGTTCTTTCCAGTTTTGACCTGCCCGCTTTACTACTCGCATTTCAGCATCGCGATTGCTCATTGCCGACTGACCAATCTTACGTGACATTTTCATAATCTCTGAGATACTTTTGTTTTCTTTATTTTCGAGCTTCTCAGCCATATTTTGCAATTCTTTAGCTCTGCGCTCGAGTAATTTAGTCGAATTATTCATGGTTAGAACAAACTGTTGTATTTGTGATTTACTAATCTCGCCGTTTTCTGGCGGTACGAAAACATCATTTAAAGCGTCTTCTTCTAGAAGAATGTTTTCATTAATGGTTGCAAGCCTGGATCTCGATGAGCTACCAGTTGTCTGAATAGACTGACTATAGCTGTGTGTCTTATTAATTAGAGTTGACGAGGCAACAACCCAGTTAAGCGCAATAATGGCAATGAGTGTTGATATCAGTGAGACTAAGAAGTGAATACTGCGTTTATCTTGAGGCACTTTTAAGAATATTGGGATTACTTGATATAGGCAAACCATAGTGATTAATAAAAACACGAACACCAGCAGCACGCCTATCCATGGGATAAATCCAATAATTATCCCTAAAAATACGGGGATTGATGCTAAAGAAATCGCGGCCAGGGATGCACTAAAAGATTGCTTTCCACCGAACTTACCGGCAGTAAAGGAAAATATGAAAGCCATCATGAACAGAGTTACTAGAGTTAGCAAAATATCCAAAGCCAGCAACTGAGGCGTTAACATACGTTCATAAACGTAGCTATTCCGGAATATTTTATGCAACAGAGTGCTCAATATTGTGGAAGTTACTACCGTTGGTATTGTCAAAATCAAACTAGTCTGTAACCAGCTTGCATTTTCCTTTTCATATTCACGCCAAGCGAGAGCTGGATTTACTAATCCAGTGCGCATTAGTTTGGCTGCTTTTTTGAAACTAAATGACATGAATATCTAGCAAATACCTGCTCAATAATTCGGCTAGATTAACAGATTGGAATAAATCAAAAAGAGGTAAATCCCGCTATTACTTGTAGGATATTTCCTACAAGCTATCTTATTAATAAATATGGTATTTATATGGATTTGTTAATGAATAAATAAATAAAATATCATTCATCAAAAGGGAATTTAATGATTATATTCTCAGATCGTTCTGGTCCGGTGGACACCATATGAATAGGGGCGCCGCAAAGCCTCGACATCACCTGTAAATATGCTTTCGCATTGGCAGGCAAATTCTCCAATTTAGTTATACCACGAGTCTCCTCAGACCAGCCCGGAAATACTTCATACACAGGTTCCAGTTGATCCCAGCACTCAACATCTAGCGGGGAATTGGTAATTAGTTCGCCATTTAATTTATATGCCGTACAAATCTTGAGCTCATCGAAACCATCGAGCACATCGAGCTTGGTTACGCATAGTCCTGTAATCCCATTGACTTTAACCATGCGTGATGTAGCAACTGCATCGAGCCAGCCACAGCGCCTGGGACGGCCAGTAGTTGCTCCAAACTCAGCACCACGCTTGGCCATACGCACACCATCTGGATCAAACAATTCTGTCGGGAATGGTCCACTACCAACTCGGGTCGTATAAGCCTTGGTAACACCCAACACATAATCCAGTGCATCAATACCAACACCTGCACCAGTACAAACACCGCCTATTGTGGTATTTGATGAGGTAACAAAAGGATAGGTGCCGTGGTCTATATCTAACCAGCTGCCTTGCGCGCCCTCAAA
>CAZEFU010000270.1:0-3147 GCA_964511515.1 uncultured Wenzhouxiangellaceae bacterium | reverse complement strand
CGTCTAGCTGGTGCTTTTCGTAATATTGGCCGTGACAATATTGCCGAAAATATTATTGCTACGATGAAATCTGCCGGATATACGGTAAATGAAAACGATCCCTTTGAAGACAAGCCATCAATAATATTTTCGGCGCGTGAAGTATCTCCTTACGTTAATCGTTTACGCATGAGCTGGGCAGCCATGCGCAAACCTGTTCTGAAACATTTCCCACCTGCTCCTGGTACAACAATTGATACACAAACTTATCTCAAACAGGTTGATGATATTTATGTTACCGATGCATACCACTCATTATCGATTGAAGGCTATCAGGTAACGACAGAATTAATTGAACGTGTGCGTAGTGGCAATTGGAATCCTGATTCCGATGAGAATGACCACAATCAAAGAAATGCATTGGCAGCTCGCGGGTACTGGCAAGCATTTCAAGCGGTAAAAGAAAGCGTTAAAAAAGTCCTCGGTAAAAAACCGGATGGGACTATCGCTGGCACTGTAACAGAATCTGACCATGAAAAATGGTACAGAGAGTTATTTGCGCCAAGTGTCGCAGCGGGCATTCTCGAAGCAACGGATTTAGCTGGTTATCGTAATCAGCCAGTTTATATTCGCAGATCAATGCATGTGCCGCCAAATTATCAAGCCGTGCGAGAGCTTATCCCGACCTTTTTCGACCTACTACAAAATGAAAAAGAACCCGCTGTCAGAGTGGTACTAGGACATTACTTTTTTGTTTATATTCATCCATACATGGATGGCAATGGTCGTATGGGTCGGTTCTTAATGAATGTCATGCTGGCAAGCGGGGGGTATTCATGGATGGTTGTTCCGGTGGAACAACGTGCCAAGTATATGGCCGCACTGGAAGAAGCCAGTGTGCATCAGAATATTATTTCTTTTACTGATTTTTTGGCGGGGTTAATTGGTACAAGAGATTAACATTATATGTATCAAGTTAATTATGTATACCTAAATGATGATATGCCTGTCCCATACTAACTTGCTAACTATACTAACTGGGGGAGTCGTCCATATATGTCCCATACTAACTATGGTTGGAGGAGGGCGCTGAATGCTGGGAGATATAATTTTGACTATGCACAAGTTTTAGGTGCAGATGCTAGGTCTAGATAGTTGTACCTAACTAAACGAGCAAGTTGCCTACATAACTTTCAGAAAACTATGTTTCAGGCATCTATTTTAGAGCTAGGGTAATATGTGAAATAGGTATATGAAATGCTATTCCTGATGCAGATTACTAAAATAGTAATTGTAAACAGCAGATACGATAGTTGCTCAATCTACAAGTACAGTTAAGATACGCTATTGGGAAAAACATGCAAGGCTCACCCTCTGGGTTAACCTTGATTATTTTAGGGCAACCGTGACTGTATAACCTACTTGCTTGGAGCGCATTATAGCAGTGAAGTTAAATTCAACATCCCCGGCTCAGACACCTGTAGCAGAGAGTTGGTATAGAGCTGTTTCTGGGCAACAACCCCCAGAAACTACCAGTAGGGATAAAACTCAATGCCGTGTCTGTGTAGTTGGCGCTGGCTTTGCCGGCCTAGCAACTGCTATTGCTTTACATGAGCGCGGGATTGATGATGTCTTAGTGCTTGAAGCAGGGGAAGTAGGGCACGGTGCGTCAGGGCGTAATGGTGGTTTTGTTTTTGGTGGTTACTCGCTTTCACCTGAAGCACTGGCGAAACAACGGGGGCTGAAACGTGCCCAGGAAATGTACCAATTAACTACAGACGCTGTTGATCTGATTGCACAGCGGGTGCATAAATATCAAATTGATTGCCAACATAAAGCTGCAGGAATTATGTTGGCTGACTGGTTTGATCGGCCAGACTTGCTGCAACAGCAATTAGAATTTATGAACCGTGAGATGGGAGCTAATTGGGAGTTTTACCCACGCTCGGAATTACGCCAGCAACTTGATACTGAGCGTTACTATGATGGTCTGCTGGAACCAGGAGGGGCACATTTTAATCCTCTACAGTACGCCCGCGGATTGGCCAGTCATCTCGAATCTGTGGGTATTCCAGTTTGGCAACATAGCCCGGCTACAGAAATTAAGCCCTGCGGTAAACGCTGGCAGGTGAATGTGGCTGGTACCTGGGTAGAAGCTGATCAAGTAGTGTTGGCATGTGGCGGTTACCAGAAAATTTTGAATTCACCCCCACGTTCTGCAATTCTGCCAATTGCTACATATATAATGGTAACTGAAGCTTTGCCGCAGCAGCTGCCAGACTTAATTCGCCAGCCTTGGGCGGTGTACGATACCCGTTTTGCCTTTGATTATTATCGGCCGTTGCCGGATAATCGGCTGTTGTGGGGTGGGCGTATCTCAATTCGAGACCCACAACCCAAGCTTGTAGAAACTATGTTGCGCCGTGACCTGGCACGGGTCTTTCCCCAGTTGGCTGAAGTACAAGTAGATTATGTGTGGTCCGGTCTAATGGGTTACCCGCGTCATCAAATGCCAATGATTGGGCAGAGCAGTCCCGGTTTATGGCATGTAACCGGATTCGGTGGGCACGGAGTTGCTCCAACTACTGCCTTAGGCGAATTGCTTGCTGCAGCTATAAGTACAGGCGACCAGCGTTATCGTTGGTTTGATCATTATCCACTTAAACCTGTGTTCGGTCATCTAGGAATGCTGGCAGCACAGCTTAGTTACTGGCAATATGCATTTAGAGATTGGTGGCGAGATCCACAGCGTTAACAAATGAAATATGAATAAAATAATCCAAAATAATATAAAGACCGCACTGGTACTTCCCGGTGGTGGTGCCCGTGGTGCATATCAGGTTGGTGTGGTGAAAGCTATTACTGAAATATTGGATAAGGATAACAATCCATTTCCAATAATTTGTGGGACTTCAGCTGGTGCAATAAATGCTGCGGTTTTAGCCAGCCATGCGGATGAATTTAACTATGGAGTCGCGCAACTGGAAAAGTTTTGGGCAACGATTAAATGCAATGATGTCTACCGTACCGATAGTTTGAATATTGTTAAAACATTATCGCGGTTGATGGCTTCAATTTTATTCGGAGTTTTTGGGGTATCAGCACCGAAATCATTGCTCGATAGTGCACCGCTAGCCAAGCTTTTAAGTGCTTCTACTCGGCTTGGTG
>CAZEFU010000269.1:0-3149 GCA_964511515.1 uncultured Wenzhouxiangellaceae bacterium | reverse complement strand
TTCACTGATTTCTCTAGCGCTAGCAGCTTTCCAGTCAGGGCCACAATATCTGGCGACTGGATCATACTCAATGCTAGCAAATCCTCTTCAATACGTTGGCGCAGCGGCGCGAACTGGCGCGTTTTAATGCTTCCAAGTTGCTGGTCGGCCAACATCAAGAGATCAATTGCTGCGGCCTTATCATCAAACAGCTCTAACCTTTGCGCTGCAGACCTAACTAAAAATGCCACTTCTGCCAGAATTACATCGCGATCAGTTGCCTGTTGGTTTAGTGCCAGACCGGAAAGTGTGTTTTCGGTGATCTGCTGACGGTCATCGATACCTGCAAAAACCTGCTCCAAACTGCTTAGGCGGGTTTGCAAGGCTTGTTTATTATCTTCATTGCCAGACTGGGCATTAATCAGAGCATCGATGCGAGATCCAAGTTGATCCAATTTTGGCTGAATCAAGTCTTCATTTGAAACCTTCCCGCCAAGAGTCTCAATTGACTCTTTTAAATTAACAATTTCTGCCTGCAAGCGCTGATTTTCATTCTTGCTGCTAAGTAATGCCTGACTAATTGCCTCCTGATTGCCCGAATCTCGCCAGTAGGCCAAGGCAACTGCAATGATTACGAGTAAAATTGCCAGCCATGCCAAACCCCTACCAGATGCTGGAGGTTTTGACTTTACCGGCGCCGCTGCAGTTGTCTTACCTGTTTTTTTTGGCTTTTGCGGGCTGCTAGCTTTACTTTTAGTAGTGCTAGCAGGCTTCGCCTTCGTATCCTTTGCAGGCGTGGTTTTAGCGCCTTTAGCATTGGTAACGGCTGGTTTATTGCCAGGCTTGCTCTGATCTTTGTTTTCACTCATGGGTAAATCTCTATTTAGATTCGCTGAATGCTACCGTAAACCACCATATCTTGCATCGCAATGACTGATTGATTCTAGTGGTGTGTATGCATTTATTTTAACACTCGCCAGCTGCATCAACCAATATTATGTATTTGCCAGTAACGCTCGAATATGCGAATAATTACGTCGTGATATCAACGGTTGGTGCTCGGTACCTTCGAGCAACACATGGTGCTGACCTTTGCCGTCTCTTTGTAAACCACGTATGCGCTGGCGCAGCACTAATGTATTTCTATGCACGCGAACAAATTCATCTGTAAATTCCTGCTCCAAAGATTTCAACGGATCATCTACCAATGCCTCGCCACCTAGGTGATAAATAATAGTGTACTTATCCTCAGCTCGGCAAAATAAAATATCCAGCAAGGGGATTAACATGATTTTTTCACCAACCCGGGAGCGAATATACTGGCGATTACTATTTTCTCCACCCTGCAAACCCAAGTATTGCCGGGCTTTGCCAAGTGCTTCGCGCAAACGCACCCGTCGCACTGGTTTTACCAGGTAGTCTAATGCTTGCTCATTGAATGCTTCCAAAGCATGTTGGTCGTAGGCGGTACAAAATATTATTGCTGGTCTTGGTCGCATCTGTTTCAGTTCGGCAGCTACTTGCAGGCCATCTACCTCTGGCATATTTATATCCAGTAGCAAAACATCTGGTTTAAGGCTGGCATATTTGGCTAATGCCTCTTTGCCATCACATGCCTCGCCGACTACTTCGCAATCTGGAATTTCAGCCAGCAGGCGGTGTAAACGGCTTAGTGCCAAGGGCTCATCATCAACCAGAAGAATATTTAACATACGGAAACCTCAAAATGGCCTGAAACTGATTGTCTTGCTGATTTAGGGTTAGAGATGCACAACCAGAATAATGATAGTGTAATCGTTCGCGAATATTAGCAACAGCAATTTGGTTCCCGGCCCTAAAAGAGCTGGCCTTGCTAACTGGCGAAGAAACAACCAGAACCAGATTCTCGCCATCAAAGGCGCTTGATATCTCAACTGTTCCAACCCCAGCATTTGGCTCAACACCATGGGTAATCGCATTCTCAACCAATGGTTGCAGGATCAAGGGTGGAACCTGTGCATCCAGTGGAGTATCACTCAATCGCCACTGCACCAACAAGCGCGACCCCATCCGGTGCTGCTCAATACGCAAATACTTTCTTACCACCTCTAGCTCATCATCCAGAGTACTAACCTTACTGGAATCCCTCAAAGCACTGCGAAACAGGTCAGCAAGGTCTTCAATAGCCAGCTCTGCCTTGAGTGGGTCTTCTGGAATTAATGCGGCGATAGAATTGAGACTATTGAACAGAAAATGGGGTCTAATGCGGCTTTGCAAAGCCTGCACTCTCGCCTCGGCCTGAGATATTACCTCTTGTTGCCACAGCTGCTGGAAATAAAAGTAGCGCAAGATAACTGCAGCAACCATCGCCTCGACCAGAGCCACCCGCAGGCTAAAATTCAGACGCTCTGTAACTGTACTCACCTGCCCTAGAATATCTGCCAAACCAGCAGATAGGGGCCAGGCTAACCACGCAGCAGCAAAGCCAATCACAATGCTCAGCAGCCAACAAAGCCACCAACCACGAGACGCCCGGAACTGATTTAACCAGTTGCGCAACAAACACAAAACTAAAATAGTGGTCACAGATAGTACCACTACAAATAAAGAACTAATTCCAATCTGAGTCCAGTTCAGTTCTGCCTGATGAATCAACTCAACCGAGAGCAGAATGATTTCGCCCATCATCACTGCAGCCAAAACTACTTGCCAACGGCAAAAATCTGGCAAAACTACCTGATGGCCTTGTTCTTCCAGAGTCTCACCCTGGTCATTTTGCATTGGAAAAAACTCGGTTCAGCCAGTTGCTAATGTCTGCAATTTCTTCTGCACACACTGAATGCTGTACAGAATATGGATGCCACTCAACTTGATAGCCGAGATCGCGCAACTTACGGGCAGCCTTCTTGCCCACGTTATATGGCACTACTGGGTCATGGATGCCGTGAGCTGCAAATATTTCCATCCCGGCACTGACTGGATTATTCAGCTCCTCAATTTGCTCGGGAAATAATAGATAACATGAGAGCGCCATTATTCCTGCCAAGCTCTGCTTATAGCGAAGTCCAACATGGAGCGCCATTGCCCCGCCTTGAGAGAATCCCGCAAGCAATACTTGCTTTGGGTTTCTACCCGCGGCTATCTCCATATCCAATAAGGAAATAATTCGCTTGGCAGATTTAGATATGCCC
>CAZEFU010000268.1:0-3151 GCA_964511515.1 uncultured Wenzhouxiangellaceae bacterium | reverse complement strand
CGATATTCCCGCAGTCATACGAGCCGGAATCAGTTTCGATACCGGGCCGGCTAAATCTAGTTTCGATATTGAGCACACTTTTTATTCTAGTGTCGACTCGGTAGGCAATCCAATGTCTAATCTATTCTCTTGCCCCGCCGTTGCTGGCCCTAATGGGAATGTAGAAAACTGTCTTGGCGGTAATAATGGTGGTGGTTTCGGCTGGGATGATGTTACCGCATTCAAATTCGGCACCATGTGGAAAGGCTCTAACAAGATGACCTATCGTGCTGGCTATAGTTATACAATACAGCCAGTTAATGATGCCGATGTAACTTTCAACATCCTCGCACCTGGCGTAATGGAGCATCACTTCACCTTCGGCTTTACCAAAACTCGTGCTAATGATAGTGAGTTTACCGTAGCCTTTATGTATGCCCCTACCAGCACTGTCAAAGCCCCAAATGCATTTGACCCTAGCCAAATGGTTGAAATTTCAATGAGCCAATGGGAAATTGAATTTTCATACGGGTGGTAAATTCACAATTATAGATACTTCAAAGCGCCCCACCCTCGGGGCGTTTTTCGTTAACAGCATTTGTCTGACCACATGGCGGCGCCTGCGTTACCAACCATTTTAGAGCTCGCTTGACGGACTTTTGCAGATAAAACTCAAAATACTCACTACCATCATAGCCTGTATACCTGACACCAGCCTCTCGGCCACAGCGATCAAGAATAAGTATCGAGGGGGTGAATGGCGTACCGTACTGCTCGGCAAATGAAATAGCGGCTATTGATTGCTTGTTAAAACCTATAATCTTATGGCTGGTATCAAGTTCAAGCTCACGAATAAGCGCCTGCTCATCCCAAGCCCCTGAACGCAAGAGCGGTAGCATTACATTTTTCATTAATGCCTGACAGTAAGAACAATCCGAACGAGTTAACACGAGTAGTAACACTCTATTATCGCCAAGCAATAGATGTGCATCTGCCGCTAAATCTCTAAGCTGCATATCTTCCCTCTCAAACGCAAACGCAGGAACCACCCATAGAGCAATCCACAAATACAGTAGTATTCCAAACTGTTTCATACCGAAATCGCCATTAATTTATTCATCAACACTAAATGGAAGATAAATTTTCAACACCATAGATTAGTTTATTGTAATATACGGTATCACAAAGAGGACAGGCTTATGTCTATTATTGTCAAAGAGTTCTTCGAGCCACAAACTAATACATTCGCTTATGTTGTAAGCGATACCGCTACCAAAAAAGCTGTAATAATTGACCCGGTATGGCTATACAATCAGGCCAGTAGCGCCACTCGCATGGATTTTGCCGAGCAAATGCTGGCATATAGCCGGGCACAGGAGCTCGAAATTGAGTGGATTATTGAAACTCATGCGCATGCCGATCATTTAACCGCTGCCGCTTGGTTAAAACAACAAACCGGAGCCAAGATCGGGATTGGTACAGGAGTTACCCAGGTCCAGAAAACATTTAAAACCCTTTACAATCTGGAGACCGAATTTATCACCGATGGCTCTCAATTTGATCGCCTGTTTGCTGACAATGAGAGCTTTATGCTGGGTGAAACTAAAGTTACTGCCCTGCATACCCCTGGCCATACAAATGATTCAATGACCTATGTATTTGGCAATTGTGCCTTCGTTGGAGATACATTGTTTATGCCTGACTATGGAACAGCCCGTTGTGATTTCCCTGGCGGCGATGCCGGCAAGCTTTATGATTCAATCCAACGCATCTACGCCCTAGCAGACGATACCCAGTTATATATGTGCCACGACTACCCACCAGCTGGGCACGGCCCAGAGTTCTTGACTACGGTTGCCGAATCAAAAACCCATAACAAGCACATAAATAAAGAAGTTTCCCGCGATCAGTTTATTGCCATGCGCAATGCCAGAGATGCAAAATTGGGCATGCCCAAACTAATCTGGCCAGCAATCCAAATCAATATTCGTGCTGGCAATGAACCGCCTGCAGATTGCAATGGCGCTGTTTATTTGAAAACACCACTAAATCTCGATATAGCCAAATTACTTAATATAAAATAGATCTGTCCACTGCCTAGGTCAGATCTAGCATGAAAATTACAAAACCAGTTCTATTAGCTGCATTATTCTTAATCAGCTCGTATGCGAACTCACAAGGAAATATTATTGACAAAAGTAAAATCGAAGAGGATTTAAATGACGTAATCTCAGCGATAAAACATAATTACATTTATTTAGAAGATAAGAAAATAGATCTAAACTGTATTCAAAAGAGTTATCGAGAAAGAATTAATCTACTTAGATCCAAAGACGACATATTGTTGTTGTTTGAATATCTGCTAAATGAGCTATACGATAATCATGCCTCTTTAATGGTTAATAACCAAAGTTCATACCGCCTTGACTCACCATTGTTTGTAGTAACCGCTAATGACAAAACCATAATCCAGAATATTTGGCAAACTCAGATTGAAGGTTTAGATGTAAATGTAATTGGAGCGGAAATAATTCAATTTAATGGTGTTAACTTCAATCAGAAAATTGATGAATTCCCAACTGCTTGTATTGATAAGGAGCTGAATGAAGCCAGGAACTGGATTAGTAATAAAGTAATTGCAGGTCGTTACAATGAAGCAAGAAATCTTACTATTAAATTAGAATCTGGAAAAGTAATTGAACTTGATTTAGACAAAATAAAAATCAAAAACAATAGTGACCTTTTAAGCATTCATATAATAAACAATACAGGAATAATCAGAATCAACAACTCCCTTGGTCAGAGTGCCTTAATCAAGGAATTTGATAGCGCGATTAATGCTTTAAACAACACAAAAGGCCTGATTATAGACTTGAGAAACACGCCTGGCGGTGGAGGCACTTATGTTGCCAGAGGCCTAATGGGCAGGTTTATAGATAAAGAACTGCCTTATCAGAAGCACCAAATATTTGACGAAACATACGATAATCAAACACCAGTAAAAAGAAGTTGGGTAGAAATAGTTAGCCCAAGAGCTAAGCAATACACCAAACCTGTAGCCATTCTTGTCGGCAGGTGGACAGGTAGCATGGGCGAAGGCCTGGCAATAGGCTTTGATGGTATGCAAAGAGCAGAAGTTGTTGGAACTGAAATGAAACGACTAGCAGGTGGC
>CAZEFU010000267.1:0-3156 GCA_964511515.1 uncultured Wenzhouxiangellaceae bacterium | reverse complement strand
AATAGTTGGAATTACATTCTGGATTGAGGGCGTGCCTGGCAGTGATGAAAGTGTAAAAGTGCCGGCGCCAAGAGCAATAGCCCCTAGTAACAAGCGTTTGGGTATATTGGCTTGCTCGGCCAAACGCAAACCCAAAGGATAGATAGAAAATATAACTATAAATACAACCACGCCACCATAAGTTAATAAGGCACAAGTCAGCGTGACAATCCAGAGCACTCGTTTAGCCCCCAACTGCCTGGTCATAGCAGTGGCGATACTGGTGGCTGCATGACTAACGCCAATTACATTGCCGAACATTGCTCCACAAGCAAACAAAAGGAAGAATTTACCCGCAAATGAAAATGCCCCTAACGGTCCAAATGGGTAATATTCCCCAAAGCTGGCAGCCAAGGACATCTGGTTAGTTAATACCACAACCAGCGATGCTAATAAGGAGGAGAATAATATATTTGTTCCTCGCAGTGCTAAAAAAACCAATAGCGCTAGACCTGCGATTAAGCCAAGATTAGCAATCATTTTGTATTCCTTATGAATTACTTGATTTCTATTCTTAATACTCTAACACTTTGCAATGCTATTAGAAATATGTGAGACTTGTATATTCCATACAAGGTATAGGGAAAGAAAAATGAAAAGTACACTCACCATAGCAATGATAATAGGTTTGATTACAGGCCTTGTAATCGGGGTACTTATTCGAGTAGTTCCATTCCTTGATGGAATAATTCCAGACTCTATAAATGGGTTAATCACTGGCGGCATTGCTGGTGCTGCGGTAGCGGTATATATGAGCAGAAGAATCAAGCCTGATTAAGCTGATTTATCCAGTACCCTGAATTCCTCTTGATATACCATTAACTGTAGTTAACAGGGCTTCCAGTAAGTCATCATCCTTACGTTCTGTTGCCCTCCAACGCTCCAGTAAATCTATTTGCAGCATACTCATTGGGTCGACATAGGGATTGCGCAAGCGGATAGAGCGCTGCAATGTCGGGGCCTTTTCTAATAGCTCTGTTTGCTGCTGCACTTCCAACAAAATACTACTGGCGAGCTTGATCTCACTGGCAATAGTAGAAAATATTGGCTGACTATTCTCAGGGGCAAGATACCGATACTTTTTACCAATAGCAAGATCAGTTTTTGCCAGTACCATTTCCACATCAGTAAGTAAATTAGAAAATAGCTGCCACTCACTCGACATCTCTCTAAGAAGTGCAATACCAAACTCATCTACTGCCTGTTGCAAAGCAGTACCTAAGCCATAAACCGCGGGTAAACCAATGCGACACTGAGCCCATGAAAACACCCATGGTATAGCGCGTAAACTCTCAACCCCACCGCCAGGTCTGCGTGATGCCGGGCGCGAGCCAATTGCCATTCTTTCTATCACATCAATCGGTGTGGCATGGCGGAAATAGTCTATAAATAGTGGGCTTTCAAATACAAGCTGCCGGTAATGCTCCCTGGATACATTCGCCATCATATTCATTACTTGTTGCCAATTAGCTTGCGGTTCAGCAGCTGGTAGCAGACTGGTTTTAAGTGTCGCTGCTGTCATCAATTCCAGGTTTCGTTCTGCCAGCGAACGATTACCGTATTTATGATTGATAACTTCGCCTTGCTCGGTAACCCGTAAAAATCCATTCACTGTATTTCCAGGAGCACCTAAAATTGAAGCAGCATTATTGCCTCCACCGCGGCTAACAGTGCCGCCGCGGCCATGGAAAAAACCCAATTTAACCGCATAAGTAGTCGCTAGTTTGCTTAGTTTCCTCTGTGCTGTAGCCAAGGCCCAGCGTGCAGAAACAATTCCACCATCTTTGTTTGAATCCGAATAACCAATCATCACAATCTGGCGCTGCTGCCGCGCTTGCAAATGTTGTTTATATACTGAATCTTCAAATAAGCGACGCAAAATAGTTTCACCGTGCTGTAAATCATCCACAGTTTCCAGCAAAGGCGCTACATCTAATGGAATATCGCCACTATCTTGTTGCAGGCCTGCCAGTCGCGCCAGCAATAATATTGACAAGACATCATCTGCGCCCTGGGTCATGCTGATTATAAAAGGCCCAAGCGCATGCTGACCGAATGTCAACTGACCCCAAGCTATGCAGCGAAAAACATCTAAAGTTGCCTTAATTTCCGCAGTCTCAGTAAATACAGGCAAACTATCTGCCATTAGTTGCTTACTCAGGGTATCAGCACGGGTATCAGCATCTAGTTGTAACCAATCAGCATTGCCTAGCACCTGCCCGATTACTTGGCGATGAACCATGGCGTCCTGACGAATATCTAGAGTGGTAAGATGAAAGCCAAATGTTTTTTCACGTTGCTGTAGGCGTTGTACTGCAAATAAACCCGCATTCTCTCCACGATTAGCTTGCAAGGATTCTGCCACCAACTGTAAGTCATCAGAAAATTCAGTAGTTGATTTATATCCACATTCGGCAGCATCAAGCACTCTTTGCAAACGCCCTCTTATCAGACTTAATAAACAGCGATATGGCATTTGCCGGTGCCGCTGCGGTATCTTTTCTGCAGTTTGCGGTAACAACTTCAGATATTCATCAAGGCGTTCTTGCAAGGCTGTGCTTACAGTAATTTCTGCTAAAGACTGACTCAAGAACCGAGCCAAAGACTTCACTTCTGGCAAATAACAGCTAATAATCTCGCGCCGATGGTATTCTAACGACTCTTTGATAGTAGCCGCACTAACATTCGGATTACCATCCATATCACCGCCGACCCAAGAGCCAAAGCGTAATAAATCGGGTAGTTCAACTGTACTTGCCGAGGGCCAGTTAGCTTTCAAAGAGCGCTGTAATCCTTCATAAAATGGTGGCACAATTGGATATAAAATATCAGTCAGATAAAACAGCACATTTTCCATCTCATTGCGAACTGACATTCTCGCCTCAGGATACAACTCGGTTTGCCAGGTACTGCTGATGGCAGATTTTATTCTAGCCAAAGCTGCTGTTTCTTCTTGTGGTGTTCTAGAAGGATCGAGGCGTTCTACCAACCGCCGCAGAATAAACTGTTCCTTTTCCAGCAAGCTTCTACGCGTTGCCTCAGTTGGGTGAGCTGTCATCACAGGTTGAATATGTAGTTCAGACAAAGCTCCCATTAGCTCTTCTAATGAAAAAGACT
>CAZEFU010000266.1:0-3157 GCA_964511515.1 uncultured Wenzhouxiangellaceae bacterium | reverse complement strand
GTGATGAAGACTCGCGTGCTGACCGCCAGCCTGAATTTCCTCAGCTTGATCTAGAGATGTCTTTTGTAGGCGAGAGCGAAGTTCAGAATCTAGCTGAAAATATGCTGCGCGATGTTTTCAAACAAGTTATGGATGTCGATCTGGGCGATAAATTCCCACGCATGACCTTCCATGAGGCTATGGATATTTACGGCTCCGATAAACCCGACCTACGCATTGCAATGCAATTACATAGTGTTGATGAAGCCGTTAAAGATGTCGAATTCAAAGTATTCTCCGGCTCAGCCAATGACCCTGCAGGCAGGGTTGCTGTGTTGTGTGTGCCAGGTGGCGCCAAATTCTCGCGCAAGAATATTGATAATTACACCAGCTTAGTGGGCAAATACGGTGGCAAAGGCCTGGCCTGGATTAAGGTAAATGATCTAGCTGCTGGTCGCGAAGGTGTGCAATCACCAATCGCCAAATTCCTGGATGATACAGCGCTTGCAGCTATTTTAGAAAAAACCGCAGCCGCAGATGGCGATATCTTGTTCTTCGGAGCTGGTGAATGGCTCACAGTCTCGACTTTTATGGGGGCTTTAAGACTAGCTTGTGCCAAAGACCTTGAGCTAATCACAACAGGCTGGAAACCACTTTGGGTTACCGATTTCCCAATGTTTGAATGGGACGAAGATGCAGGTCGTTATTTCGCCATGCACCATCCCTTTACAGCTGCCAGAACCACTGACATTGAAGAACTGAAAAACGATGCTGGCAATGCTATTTCAACTGGCTACGATATCGTTCTGAATGGTGCTGAAATTGGTGGTGGTTCCATCCGTATTCATAATCCAGAAATGCAGCAAGCCGTATTTGAGCTTCTGGGCATTGATGTCGAAGAAGCAGAGTCCAAATTCGGGTTTTTGCTAGAAGCTTTGAAGTATGGCTGCCCACCGCATGGTGGTATCGCCTTTGGCATAGACAGAATAGTTGCCCAAATGACCGGTGAAAATTCAATCCGTGATGTTATTGCTTATCCAAAAACAACATCAGCTCAGTGCCTGCTAACCTCAGCCCCGTCTGCTGTTGATGCTAATCAACTGGATGAATTACATATTGCAATCAGCAAACCTGAATAAGCTCACATAAAAGTGAGAATGTTGTTGCTTCTTGTTACCGCAGCTTTTATTGGGGTATTCAGGGCTTGCTTAAAGCCCAACTTAGCAAGCCATGGATCTAACAATTGTTTTTCATCACTAGTAAGTGATTGGTAATAGTTTAGCGGCCTTTGCCACATCCAGATCGAATACGGAATTACCGCCCGTTGTTCAGTAATTCCACCAAGAGTAAATTCGTGAGTCCCAATAAAGCGGGGTATATCGCTATCTGGATTGCCTTGTTTCCAGAGGTAAAGTTTCTCGGCTGTATTAAGTAGTACTGGTAGTTGTTCGGTGGCCATTCTTTGCAGGATCGGATTTAGCGTGCTTGGAACTTCATCTGCAGCAAGAAAACCCCCGGTGTTTGCTTGCTCACAAATCATACGCTCTACCCACTGGCACACATGTGGTGCAGTATGGCGCATTAGCTTGCCGGGGTAGGGGTCACGATACAGGTGTGCATAAAGTGGCCCTGCTAAGCCAAAATCACCAATAGACACAGCACTTCCTAGCAGAAACTCATATTTCTGAAAGTGGCTATCCAGGTCACTCAATAGCTGTGTATAGCTCGCCTCTATAGCATTTACACTTTTGTCAGTTATCCCTAACATTGGCAAGAAACCATGAAATTTACTGCCAATCTTTTTCCCTAAAAAGCCTTGAATAAACCTGGGCCAAGCGGGTAGCAAGGTACGCCCAAATTCACAATAAATAAATGGTTGATTCATATCTGGGAAATTCCAACGATAATGCATAGCGGGAATTAACAACCATTCATCCCCAAAGGTTTCCAGCAGTAGAGCAGCAAGTCGCTGCTTCGGGCTGTTAGGTAGTACAGGGTAATCCGGAAATTTGAGTTCCAAATGATCAATAATCGCGCTGGTATCCTGGAACACTTCATCAGTTGGCGTTTGCAACACCGGGATATAGCGAACCCCGGTACGCGAAACGATAAATTTCTTATATGCCTTCAAATTAGATAATCTCTCCTCAAATGGGATTCCCTTTTTGCGTAGGTAAGTACGCAATTTACCGGAATACAGAGAGAATTCTGCACCATACATTACATAATGGTCTTTTATTGGTGCATATTGATCGGTCATTTGTTACCTGCTTGCTGG
This sequence comes from uncultured Wenzhouxiangellaceae bacterium, assembly GCA_964511515.1. Classification (GTDB taxonomy): domain Bacteria; phylum Pseudomonadota; class Gammaproteobacteria; order Xanthomonadales; family SZUA-36; genus SZUA-51. Next base: position 900 of record CAZEFU010000266.1, on the reverse strand, counting down.
GTTTATATCTAGATGATAACTTAAAAATAATCTATTCAGGGTCGTGTAATACTTTTGCATAGCTTATTCTGCCGTGGCTTTCGATAATAAGTGAGAAAAATTAAACAGCACGGTTTGCATTGATTTTTATAACAAAATCAGTAATGATGTCGTTGTGCATGATGCACTAACGGATGTTAAAGTGAGATTTCCATGGAGGCAGTATGAGCACTTATTATGGATTCTATTTCTTAAGAAAACCCCTCCTCTTTGTTGTGCTGACAAGCATCATGTTTTCCTTGGGCATTGTTCGCTTGGCCGAGGTGCATGCTCAGTCTAGTCTTTTAGATGCGACCTCTATAAATATAGATGGCGAAGAATGGACCTTTCGTACACCACCACCTCCGGAACCTCAACGACAGGTAATCTCATCTCACCCGCGACTATATATAACTCAGGCTAACTTGGGCGAGCTTAAGCTGAAACTGGCCGATCCCATTTATGCTGATGACTTGATTAAGTTAAGGAGTGTTGGCGATGGTGACGATACAATAGCAAACGCTCCTTTCGCGAACGCACTTTTATATTTACTTGAAGACGATATCGACCGGGGAAATTTAGCGAAGGACTGGTTATTACTAGGGTCTTTTGATGATGTTCCTGTTTTTGAACGAGCCGGCGAATGGGTAGAGCCCATTCTGGTTTTTGACTGGATTTATCCACTGCTTACTGATGCTGAAAAAATAACTGCCTTCAATAATCTTAGAGTGAATTTTGGCTATGATCATCGGACGGCAGATCCCAGAAATGTGTCTAGATACTGGAACGATGAGTGGGCTCGACACCAGGAGCTACACTATCCAATACTCGCACTGGCTATTGCAGGGGATGGAATAGATGATACATGGGCAGAAGAAGTCT
>CAZEFU010000265.1:0-3162 GCA_964511515.1 uncultured Wenzhouxiangellaceae bacterium | reverse complement strand
ATGCTCAAGAGCTGCCTCCTGATCCAGCCATTGGCCGCCATCAGAAAAAGAATCACTAGTGATATTTAGCACCCCCATAACCTGGGGGTGCTGTAGATTTAAGCTCTGACCACGAAGATTGAGTTTCTTGATCATGGATTTAGCTTTAACTTAGTGTTGGGTTGCCGGATCTGTTGTAGTTGTGGCGTCTTCTACAGTCTGCTCGCCTGATGATGGGTCATCGTCAGTTTTAGGAGCTGTTGCTTCTTCCCAATCAGCCGGTGGATCTGGCTCATTACCAGCCATGATCTGCTCAATCATTGCTGCATCAATAGTTTCAAAGCGCAACAAGGCAGTGGCCATAATATCGAGAATATCACGGTGTTCTTGCAGAATAGTTGTAGCCCGTTGATAGGCCATCTCAATTACTTTCCGAACCTCATCATCAATTACTTTGGCTGTATCGTCTGAAACGGTTTTGTGCTGAGTTACAGAGCGCCCTAAGAACACTTCTTCATCAGCCTCGCCATAAGTTAGCGGCCCTAATGTCTCAGATAGGCCCCAACGGGTCACCATATTGCGGGCTATTTCAGTGGCTCTTTCAATATCGTTGGATGCACCAGTAGTGACGAATTCTTTGCCAAAAACCAACTCTTCAGCCACTCGTCCACCGTAAAGACTAGACAGCTGGCTTTCCAGACCTTGCTTGGATTGGCTGTAGCGATCTTGCTCGGGTAAAAACATAGTCACACCAAGAGCGCGGCCACGTGGAATAATGCTGACTTTATAAACTGGGTCATGGTCTGGAACATTGCGTCCAACAATGGCATGCCCAGCTTCGTGATAAGCGGTTAATTTTCGTTCTTTCTCCGACATAACCATAGATTTGCGCTCAGCACCCATCATGATTTTATCTTTGGCTTTCTCAAATTCTTTCATGCTTACATCTTTGCGGTTCTTGCGTGCGGCAAACAAAGCCGCCTCGTTGACCAGATTAGCAAGATCAGCACCAGAGAAACCAGGAGTGCCACGGGCTATATCTCGGGCAACTACTGAATCATCAATTGGCACCTTTTTCATATGTACTTCAAGAATTTTCTCGCGACCAAGCAAATCTGGCAACGGCACCACTACTTGTCGGTCAAAGCGGCCGGGGCGTAATAATGCAGGATCAAGTACATCCGGACGGTTAGTCGCAGCAATAACGATAACGCCCTCGCCTCCTTCAAAGCCATCCATCTCAACCAGCAACTGATTAAGCGTCTGCTCGCGTTCATCGTGCCCGCCACCAAGGCCTGCGCCACGGTGTCTGCCAACCGCATCTATTTCGTCGATAAAGATAATACATGGTGCATGTTTTTTAGCGGTTTCGAACATATCCCGCACTCTTGAGGCACCTACACCTACAAACATTTCGACAAAATCAGAACCTGAGATTGAGAAAAACGGAACCTTCGCCTCACCGGCAATTGCTCTTGCCAGCAGGGTTTTACCAGTACCTGGAGAACCAACCATCAGCACTCCGCGTGGAATATGGCCACCAAGCTTTTGGAATTTCCCGGGGTTGCGTAAAAACTCTACTAATTCTGAGACCTCTTCCTTGGCTTCTTCTATGCCCGCAACATCATCGAAAGTGACTTTTATTTCGTCTTCGCCCTGGAGTTTTGCACGGCTTTTACCAAAAGACATTGGTCCGCCCTTACCACCACCGCCTTGCATCTGGCGCATAAAGAACACCCACAGACCAACCAGTAACAATATCGGCACAAAGTTCATCAGTATTTCCCATAGCAGGGAATCACCTTCAGGAGGCTGTACATCCATCTCGACATTATTTTCGAGTAATTCATCGATCATCTTTGGGTCTTGTGGGCCATTAACAACAAATGACTTGCCATCAAAGGACTCACCAGTGATGGTGTTCATATTTCCATCAGACTGGATTTTGACTTTATTAACCCGTTGCGCACGCACATCAGTAATAAACTGGGTATAGGAAATTTCTTCTACTTTCTCCTGCGGCTCAGTAAAGTGTGAGAACAGAGACAGCAGGACAGCACCTACAATTATCCATACAATCAGGTTTTTTCCAAGGTCATTCAAGATTCGTACCTCAATATTTAATTATTTACGGCGACCACGCGCCAATAGATAGACTTCCCGACTTCTGGGACGAGAGGCCTTAGGTTTACGACTGATAACTTTAGCAAAAGATCCGCGTAAACTGTGTAATATTTCATCAAAACCCTCACCCTGAAACACTTTAACTAGAAAATCACCACCAGGGCGTAAATTTTGTAGGGCAAAGTCAGCTGCCAGTTCTACCAGATGCATCGAGCGTGGTTGATCGATTGCACCCATACCACTCATATTGGGTGCCATATCCGATAAAACAAGATCTATTGAGCCAGAATTTCCTATAGCTGCCTCAAGTTGCTGCAAAGGTTCATCGGCTGTGAAATCGCCTTGAATGAATTCCACCCCTGGAATAGACGGCATTGACAATATATCCAGACCAAAAACTTTACCTTTGCTTCCCACTAATGGTGCTACTAACTGACACCAGCCGCCTGGGGCCGCGCCCAAATCTACTACTACCATGCCTGGTTTTATCAAACCATCACGGTCATTAATTTCTTTCAATTTAAACGCAGCACGCGAGCGATAACCGGCTAATTTAGCTTGTTTTACCCAGTGATCGTCAAAATGTTCGCTTAGCCAGCGGTTACTACTCTTGCTCTTGGCCATATCTATTGCTTTGCCTGCTCTGCCGCATGCTAAAATAGCACTTTATTTGCTGTAGCTGGAAATTATCACATAATGAAGTTAAGTAATTCACAAAACCGCTATCTGCGCGGTCTCTGTCATCGCCTGAAGCCTGTTGTAATGGTAGCCGATAAAGGGCTGAGTGAAAATGTAATGGCTGAAATTGAGCTTGCACTGGAACATCACGAGCTAATTAAGCTCAAACTGCGTGGCGACCGCGATCAACGCCAGCAATGGTTAAAGACTATAAATGCTAAGTTCTCAGCAGTTTTGGTACAAAATATAGGCCAGGTTGCTTGCTTGTATCGCAAGAATAGAAAACACCCGAAAATCGCTCTACCCGGCTAAAGTATGGACTTTCAACTGCATAGCACTGGCAATCATTTTGCAGTAAAAACTGCTACTTCTGATGGCATT
>CAZEFU010000264.1:0-3173 GCA_964511515.1 uncultured Wenzhouxiangellaceae bacterium | reverse complement strand
ATCAGGTTTATCGCCACTATCAATGGCGTTTGCGCTGCTGGGCACACCTGCTGCGCAAGGCACAAGGGTTGAGCGAGAGCTACACGGCCAGTGTCCGCGGCGATGGTGAGCAAATACTGACCATCCTCAAGCAGCTGCAGACTGCGGTTTATCGTGCACGCGAAGGGCCGCAGGGCGGGCGTCAATCGATTCGCGCGCAACATCAGGAAGAACTGGATCAACTGCAACAGCTCTGCGAGAAGATGCGGGATTTGTCACATGAAAAGGCGCGTGCGCTGGGTGTGGAGTTTCTGCTTGACTGGGAGGCGATCTTTCGTGTGTTGGAATATCCGAACTGGCCACTAACCAACAATACGGCGGAACAGCGCTTGCGCCACCTCGTCATGCTGCGAAGGATCATGCAGGGGGCACGTTCACCACAAGGCAGTCGTGCACTGGCACTGTTTGCCAGCGTGATTACCACTTGCCGTCTGCGCAATGCATCATCACTCCTATATATCCGTGATGTCATCACACTACGTCGGCAGGGCAAAGAAGCGCCAGCTTTACCACCAGTGCCAGAAAAAATCGTAATGGGTTTATAGGGTGTGACCGGTTACATTTAAAGCATTGCATAATGGGTATCAGGCACCATTTAGTTTCACTTGATGCTATGTAGGCATGTTTATTATAGTGGATTTACATTTAATCCATTTTTTAATAATAATAATTTAAGGATAGTTTTTGTTAACTGAAACTAGAAAAATGTAGTACCTGATTACTTAAAAATAATATTATCTCTGACCCTAATTATTAGGGCTAAGCGGGCGTAGGAACTTTTGAAGGAAAGGGGTATTGATCGGTTGACGAGTAAAATAGCATGAACGTCTGGGAGACCTTTGGCTAACTAGCTCTGTGCTTTTTCAGGCGCTCAATTGAGAACTCGGATTGTGCATGAAGAAAATAGGGTAAGTTGAGTTAGGTCTAACTCCCTAGGATTATTCATAGATGATCGGAAATTTCTATTTTAATAACTAGACAAAATCAAAAATTAATGTATACTAATCGTTCAAAGTTTAAGGCTCAGAGTGAACTAAAATTATACCTAAAAAAACGATTGAAGATTTACTTTTTGAATTGATTGAGGCCGGTGCTTTTTTCTCTGTCGACTCTAAAGTAATTCAGTTGTTATGAATCAATCCGTTACGCTAGCTCTAAGCCCAATAATTTTGAATACTATATAGATTTAATATTAAATTCCCGATCACCAATAAGAGGATTATATCTAATGAAACTACACGACAACTTTATAAATAAGCAACGGTCAACTTCTCCGACATTAAAACTTTTGTTATTAGGAATATGCTTGGTGTTTGTAGCTCCTGTCATAAAAGCGGAAAGTGTTTTACGCAATATCTCCACTCGTGGGCAAGTAGGAACAGGTCAAAATGTCCTCATCGGAGGGTTTATTATCTCTGGACAAGACGTTAAGACGGTCATGATCCGAGCCCTCGGACCTAAATTAGCTACTTCCGGCATATCCGGAGTATTAGCCGATCCCACTGTAGAAATATTTTCTGGTTCGATGGCTATAGCCTTTAACGATGACTGGAGAGACACTCAGGAGGCTGATATCCAAAATACTGGTATAGCACCCACCGATAGCCTTGAATCCTCTATCATCATTACTTTAGTTCCTGGCGCCTATACCGCGATTGTTCGAGGGCTTAATAACACTACTGGCATTGGCATAGTAGAAGTCTTTGATATCAGCAACAGTGGCAGTTTTTTGAAGTTTCAGAACCAACTATCCCAAGCCAATGATGAGTGTTTAGACGGCAACCAGGTGATTGCTGGTGCACCCCTAGGAGGGGCTTCTTTTATGGATTCCTGTGCTAATGTTAGGGGTCAGCGTTGGCAATTCATCCCCACTGGCAGCGGCTTTTTTAAGTTGCAAACCCAGTTGTCGCAAACCAATAATGAATGTCTGGAAGGCGGCTCATTTGAAAACTTCGCAACTCATATGGCTTCCTGCGCTAATGTTACCGGTCAGGTTTGGCGGTTTACGCCCGTAGGGGACGGCTTTTTTCAATTACAGACTCAACAATCCCAGGGGATTAATAAGTGTTTGGAAGCTAACCAAGTCGCCGCAGCTTTTATGGCGGACTGCGATAATAATGTCATGGGCCAACGTTGGCAGTTTTTACCTGCTACTACGCCTTAATACTATGAGTATGCTTGTGCTATAGCTCCAGAGTTAAGACTATACAAAAGCAGCCAACCCGGTTTGTTAGCATCATTAGTAAGGTCATAGATCGGTGGGATAATCCTTATCACACAAAGCGCCCGGATAGCGCCTATCTACATGGGTAGTGGTTAAATTTCAACTGTTACGGAGAGGTTGTAATGGTAGATGAACAGCTTTGTGACCAGATGATGCCAGACTTCTTTTTTGGAGAAAGAGAGCGTTTTCCTCACGTACCGGGATAGGCATTGGCGTAAGGTATTGTTCCACCGCTCTACATGAGCGGTATGCCCGTTTCTTTTCCGACGCTTTGATGCGTATCAAGGCCTAAAACTTTGTCGTAAGTCGCCCAAAAACCACTATAGGAGTGGCAGTGCCGGTAAGTCTCGGAGATTTTATTCCACAGTCTACGACAGCTGGCTTCGCTACGGTCCCCGATGACAAAGGTAACTACTTGACGAGTTCTTCGGCACAAGGCGATCCATACCCACTGTTTATTGGTTTTGAGACGCACAAACGACCAGAGTTCATAATTAGAAAATAATTAGGGTCAGAGTAAAATTAACTTCCTGCAGGCTCTTTGTCTGAATCAAGTACTCTGTCCAATTGCTCTGACCACTTGTTTCTTAGTTCTATTCGTTATCTTCATAAGCACTCATAGGAGCGCAGGAGCACAGCAAATTCCTGTCCCCATAAACATTATCAATACGCGCCACTGGAGGCCAATATTTATCCTCTCTTAATTCATCAATTGGATGAAAGGCTTGTTGTTTGGAATAAGGAAATGGCCAGGTTTCAGCAAGCAATAAGTCATGGGTGTGTGGTGCATTGCGCAGCAGATTGTTTTCGGGATCAGCTGTGCCGGTTTCAACTGCTGTTATTTCCTTGCGAATCGTGATCATTGCTTCGCAAAATCGATCGATTTCGCGTTTATTTTCACTTTCGGTGG
>CAZEFU010000263.1:0-3180 GCA_964511515.1 uncultured Wenzhouxiangellaceae bacterium | reverse complement strand
GCTGGCCTCAAATTGGCAGAAAACTTACGCAATCAACTGCCTGACCTGCGCTTGCAAAGCAATATGGGCGGTGGTAGCTTTAAATCTCAATTCAAACGCGCTGATCGCTCGGCTGCCAGATTTGCCTTGATATTGGCTGCGGATGAATTGGCGGCTAATACTGTCACAGTAAAACCTTTAAGAGGCGAGGGCGAGCAAATTGTCATCTCTCAGGATAAAATTTCTCAGTGGTTACAAGCGCAAATAGAAAATTCGGTTTAAATAACACAAATATTACCTGTGTCTGTTACAATCTTGCGCCTGAAATACCCAATAAATATGGTAACTTAATATGGTAGATATTTACGACGACCACGAGCAAAGTGAACGCGTGCGCAAGTGGATCAAAGAAAACGGCGGTGCCATGGTTTTAGGCGTGGTGCTGGCTTTTGGCGGTCTATACGGCTGGAAATACTGGCAGGCGGAAGAGCGAATAGGGGATGTGCAGGCTGCAACTGAATATTACAACTTAGCAATTGCGCTCGATATGAACCTGTTCGACAAGGCATATACGCACTTTGAAGCAATTCGGGCAGATTCGCCCAAAAGCACCTACAGCGCAATGGCTCATTTAATGATCGCCCGTGCGCGGCTCGATCAGGGTCAGGCGGATCTGGCAGAGAGCTTGTATCGCGATTTGTTGAGTAATTCTAAAAAAACCCCTGAATTTATTCAATTAATCTCGCGAGAACGATTAGCTAGGTTATTGCTTGATAGCGGCGATACACAGGCGGCAATGGAAGTTTTGGACAAAGCAGGAGACACCAGCTCATTTGAAGCCAGGTTTGCTGAAGTTCGCGGGGATATTCTGGCAGCTAATGGTGATGCAGATGGAGCGCGTGCGGCATATGCTACAGCACTCGACTCAATGGCAGCAGGTACCGGAGATCGCGGTATGTTGGAGCTAAAGCGCGATAATCCAATACCACTAATCGCAGCTGTTACAGAAGACGAATCATGAAAAGAGTAGTTCTGCTGGTTTTATGCGGGGCTTTATTAATAGGGCTTTCTGGCTGTTCCTGGTTTAAAAAAGAAAAGCCCGATGACCCAAGCAAGTTGGTTGACTTCGATTCCATCCTGGATGTGAAGAAAATCTGGAGTACCAATATTGGCAAGGGTAACTCGAAACAGGGTATTAACCTGGTTCCAGCCTATGATAGTGGGCGCGTCTATGCGGCCGATTATCGTGGCAATGTAATTGCAGTTGATGCTGATAGCGGCAAGCAACTGTGGAGAATAGAAACTGAACTCCCAGTTTCTGCCGGGCCATCAGTAGCTCACGACTTTTTGTTTATTGGTACTCTCGAAGGCGAGGTCTACGCGTACAGCAATGAAGATGGTTCTTTGCGCTGGCAAGCACGAGTATCTTCTGAAGTTCTAGCTCTACCAGTACTGCACGATGGTATTGTTGTCGTACGTAGCATAGACGGGCGCGTATTTGGTTTTAACGCAGAAAATGGATCCAGAGTTTGGGTTTACGATACCAGTGTACCCTTGCTTACCTTGCGTGGTAATAGTACTCCAGCAGTACGCGCTGGGGTTGCATATATTGGTTATGATAACGGCGACCTCATAGCTATCCGTGTTAGTGATGGTGCTATCGGTTGGCAGGTTAAAATTGCTGAACCAGAGGGCCGCTCTGAACTTGAACGACTAGTTGACATAGATGGCAGCATGGTGATGGTTGCATCTGATATATATGTAAGCAGCTACAAAAACCGCATGGGTGCTTTAGCATCAGAAAGTGGACGCTTGCTTTGGTTTAAAGATGTTGGCACTGTCACTGGGCTTGCTGTGGATCGAACCAATCTTGCCCTGAGTGATATCGAAGGTAATTTATGGGTGTTAGACCGCCGTAACGGTGCTACTGAGTGGAAACAAGACATTCTGCTCAATCGTGGCCTGACCAAGCCTGCATTCTATGACAGCTATGTTGTGGTTGGTGATATGGAAGGTTATTTGCATTGGTTTCTGACAGCGGATGGTACGCTAGTGGCAAGAAATAGAGTTGATAATGATGGCTTTGCTTCAGCTCCTATGGTAATTGGCACAACTATTTATGTGCTCGCCAATAATGGCGACCTGGTGGCTTATCGCGCCGGCCCTGCCATATAAATTAATCTCACATATAGATTGAATAAAGGGACGCTTGCGTTCCTTTTTGCTGTCAGCCTGTATAATAGCTTGAATAGAACTAATATCTGGAAATCACCTGAGCATGCTACCTGTAATTGCTATCGTTGGCCGACCTAATGTCGGTAAATCAACACTGTTTAATGTTCTCACGCGCAGCCGTGATGCCTTGGTAGCAGATATGCCTGGGGTTACCCGTGATCGTCAGTATGGTACCGGCGAGTTCGGGGAAAATCAATTTATGTTGATCGATACTGGCGGTCTGGTAGATGACGCTGTCGGAATTGATTATCTAACTGCCAAGCAAGTGCATTTGGCAATAGCTGAAGCTGATGTGGTGTTATTTGTCGTCTCCGCCCGTGATGGGGTCTTGGCAGCTGACGAAGAAATTACTCGAATGTTGCGCCAACAGGGCAAGCCAGTGCAGTTGGTTGTTAACAAAACTGATGGTACCGATACCATGTTTTCCGTACCAGAATTCTCCATGCTTGCGCTTGGTGAGCCGGTTGGTATATCAGCGGCACATCGCTCAGGCTTAGAAGAGCTGATGGATAAAGTTTATGCCGAGTTGCCCGATACGCTGGCGACACAGGTAGAGGAAAAAATTGATGATCAGGTAATCCGTTTAGCGATTATAGGTCGGCCAAATGTGGGTAAATCCACTTTGGTTAATCGTTTGCTAGGTGAAGAACGGGTACTGGCTTTTGATATGCCCGGCACCACTCGCGATACCATTGAGGTTGAGCTGGAACGCGATGGTAGAAATTATTTGTTATTTGATACTGCAGGTGTGCGCAGGCGGCGTAGTATCAAAGATGCAGTGGAAAAGTTTAGTGTAATAAAAGCTCTGCAGGCAATTGTCAAATCTCAAGTTGTGGTTTTAATGCTGGATGCCGAAGAAGGCCTTACTGACCAGGATGCAACGCTGTTAGGACATATTTTAAACCACGGTCGCGGTTTGGTAATAACCATCAAGCCGCGAGAACGATGTCCAGTTCCCAAAATCCG
>CAZEFU010000262.1:0-3193 GCA_964511515.1 uncultured Wenzhouxiangellaceae bacterium | reverse complement strand
TCGCAATATCAATACAACGATCACTATCCGGCTCAGCCGTGCCTTCCATAAGCCCCGGAATCTCCTTGAACTGACGACGAATTTCTTTGATCATCTCAAAGGCTGCATCGCCAACTGCGCGCATAGTTATAGCTGATACTAAGAATGGGAAGATACCGCCAATAAACATTCCCATTAACACTTTAGGATTGTTGATCGCCAGTGAGAAGCCTTCTATGTTCGCCGAGGTCGTCTCAATATAAGCTGCAATAATTGCCAACGCGGCCAAGCCTGCAGCGCCAATAGCGAAGCCTTTACCGATAGCTGCTGTGGTATTACCTACTTCGTCCAGTCCATCAGTAATCTCTCTAACCTCTGGCCCCAGACCTGCCATCTCAGCGATGCCACCGGCGTTATCAGCAACTGGCCCGTAGGCATCAATAGCCATCGTTATACCTACCGTTGCCAACATGCCAACAGCAGCAATGCCAACACCATAAGCACCAGCTTCCGGGATTAACACTGAGGTGGCGAATATAATTCCGGCAATAATCAATACCGGTACAACTACTGACTCCATGCCAGTAGCCAGGCCAGAAATCATCACTGTAGCTGGGCCGGTTTCACCATCTTTGGCAAGTTTCCGTATCGGTGGCCCACCAGTGTAATACTCTGTAACCAAGCCGATACCAATACCGCCGACCGCGCCAGCGACCACACACCACCAAACTGCTGAGGAAACACCCAAATAGTCTACAACTAGCCACGCTACAGCAATAAACAATACTGCGGCACCAAAAGTGCCATAACGGAGGGCATCGGCTGGCGCCTTGGAAGACATTAGCCGTACCAGTAAGATACCCAGAATGGAGCATATTAAACCTGCCGAGGCTAGCGCCAGAGGCATAAACATTAAATCACTCTGGGCACCCAATGAGCTAGAACTAAGAGCCGCTGCGGCAATTGCAATAGTAGCGATCATAGAACCAACATAAGATTCAAAGATATCTGAGCCCATACCTGCTACATCACCAACATTATCACCAACATTGTCAGCAATTACTCCGGGGTTCCGTGGGTCATCTTCTGGAATCCCAGCTTCAATCTTGCCGACCAGGTCGGCGCCAACATCAGCACTCTTGGTAAAGATACCGCCACCAACACGAGAGAATAAAGCAACTGTTGAGCCGCCCATTGCAAAGCCATGAATAGCTTCTGCGTGTTGCGGATCAGAACCGAAGAAATAATACATCAGTCCCAAGCCAAGCAAGCCCATCGCGGCAACTGTCAGTCCCATTACCGAGCCGCCATAAAAGGCCACCGTTAATGCCGCCGCCTGACCCTTATCAGCCGCCGCAACCGTTGTTCGAACATTAGCTTTGGTTGCAGCATACATTCCGATATAGCCTGCAGTTGCAGAACACAAGGCCCCGACTACATATGCTACACCTGTATGCCAGCCAGGGAAAAAATAGAATAGAGCTAGAGCAATGAGAAGCGCAAATCCTGCCAAAATAGTGTACTCACGGCGCATAAACACCATGGCACCTCTATGAATACTTTCGGCAATCGTAGCGACTTTGCCTTCACCGGCTGGAAAACTCTTTATCTTCAAATAAATTACCAACGCTGCTAGTAGTCCTAGTACACCTAGAATTGGTGGAATTAGTAGCTGATTCATATCCTCTCCTCGTATTGATTAATTATGTAATTATGCGATTAAACCGCAATAGTGTACTGCATTGTGCCAATGGTTGCTGTGCGTATACTATTGGGGTGCACTTTCTGGTCTGTTCTAATCTTGGTTGCAGGTGGTTGATAAGGGCTCAAAGCGGTATAATTCGCCTCTTATTTATAATTTTCAGGACTTTTAACATGAGCTTCCATTTGGTAACCCCTGGACGAGATGTTCCCAACGATATCAATGTAATCATTGAAATCCCGATGAATAGTGCGGCCGTGAAATATGAGGTAGATAAAGATTCCGGCGCAATTTTTGTCGATCGCATGCTTAAAACCGCCATGCATTACCCATGCAACTATGGTTATGTACCACACACCCTTTGCGGCGACGGTGATCCTGTTGATGTCTTAGTAGTAATGCCACTGCAATTAGTGCCAGGTTGTATTATTAACTGTCGCCCAGTTGGTGTCTTGAATATGGAAGATGAAGCCGGAGAGGATTCCAAAATTATTGCAGTTCCAGTCGATAGCGTGACCGGCTACTACCGTGATGTACATGATGTACGTGATTTACCGGATGTTCTACTCGATACTATTTCGCATTTCTTTGATCACTACAAAGATCTCGAGCGCGGCAAATGGGTGAAAATTGGTGGCTGGCAAGGTGTTGATGCGGCTCGCCAAGAGATTGTCGATTCGGTTAAAAGCTATAATCAACAGCTGGACAAGGCTGACTGATAATGGAATTTGTTAGTTACAAGCAATTATGGGATAGCAAAGCTGGCTCTCAGGCTGATGCTCTTATCGCCGTTGATGGCAGCTCAGATGAGTCAATTGTGCAGAGCAATGGCCAATTTACCGCAGCTCAGGTAGTTGCTGCCCTCAATATCAATTCCCAAGACCATGTGCTTGAATTAGGTTGTGGGGTAGCCAGAATTGGGCGTGAACTGGCAGCAGTTTGCGCACATTGGACCGGCGTGGATATTTCTGGGAAAATGATTGAGCGCGCAAGTGAGCGCACCTCCCACCAAAATAATGTCAGCTTGTACCAGCTAGATCGTTGTTCATTGGAGATGCTCGCCGATAACAGCATTGATAAAGCTTATTCAATTGCAGTTATGTGCCATATGGATAAAGAAGACCTTTATCTATATCTCGAAGAACTAAAGCGGGTGCTAAAACCGGGCGGTATGATCTTTATCGAAACCTGGAATCTGGCCCACCCAGTCGGCTGGAAACGCTGGCAGTATGAAGTTGCTCACTGGTCTCGCAGCGACCAGAGCGTGCGTAAAGATGTATCCCGCAATCAGTTTTGCACCCCTGATGAATTTGAGCTGTATCAACGCCAGGCTGGTTTTGATGTGATTCAAAGCTTCAGAAACTCACCCTGGGTTCAGAGTATTTCCACTAGCGATATGGATACTGCAGAGCTGGAACAAGAGCGACAAAGAATCGCGCAACATCAGGATGTAATTGCCTATTCAGAATTATTCGGTGAGATGTTTGAAAAAACTATCGCGGTAATTTATGG
>CAZEFU010000261.1:0-3194 GCA_964511515.1 uncultured Wenzhouxiangellaceae bacterium | reverse complement strand
TTAAGGTCCTGCACCGCATTGATGCACCCAAAACTTTTGCTTAATGCCTGAACTTCCAGCATCAACATACCCTCTGAGGAATTTTTTCCCGATTATTGGTGTTAAACAAGCTCTGTATAATTTCTACAAATTTCATATTTTACAAACCCTGAACCTACTGGAAGAAGATATTCTATTCTAATCAGCGAATATCTGCTAAATATTCACCTAATACTCATTTTACTCTTTCACTAAAATCAAATTCAGGCTATCGTTCCGCAACTGAATTATTCTAGGCGTTGCTTGTGCACCTGAAACAATACAACAATCTCCCAGAAGGCTTGCTAGAGCGCCCAGCAACTTCCTTGTATAAACAACTTGATGGTCCGACCCTGATCCATATTCCCGGCAAAATCGAGCAACCTTTATTTATTTCAGTTCTACAGCACGGCAACGAGAGTACTGGCTGGGAAGCAGTTCGGCGCCTGCTTAAAGCTTATGCGAATGCTGAGCTTCTGCCGCGCTCAATCTCCTTACTAATAGGCAATGTTCAGGCCGCCCGATTTAATCGCAGACGCCTGGATGATCAACTAGATTTTAATCGTTGCTGGCCAAGCGGCAAACTAGATGTAGAAAAAACAGAGCTACATCAGGTATTCAGGCAGGTACTTGACATAATGCGCGCCAAAAAACCTTTTGCCGCGATAGATATCCACAACAACACCGGCCAGAATCCGCACTATGCAGCAATAAACCGTCTGGATAATAGGTTCTTCCATCTGGCCAAACTATTTTCCAATACTGTGGTTTATTTCACCATCCCTGGAGGTGTGCTTTCCAATGCCTTTGTTGATATCTGCCCTGCAGTTACTCTGGAGTGTGGATTGGCAGGCAGCACGCATGGAACCGATCACTCGTTAAGCTACCTTGAAACTCTATTGCAACTATCAGAAGTCAGTAATACACCAGTTACAACAGAAGAAATCGGCCTATTTCACATGGTAGCAACAGTAAAAGTGGCTCCCGAACTGGAAATAGGTTTTGATTGTAATCAATGCGATTTGGAACTAATCGCTGACCTTGATCATCTAAATTTCCAAGAACTACCATCAAATACATCGTTTGGCAGAGTACGCCAAGGCCTAAGCCAGCCTTTAATAACAACAGACATGCACGGCATGGATGTTAGCGACCGATATTTCCGCATCCAAGCTAATCAAATCCGCACAACCCGCCCAGTAATGCCTTCAATGCTAACCATGAACGAGGGCATAATCCGCCAAGATTGCCTGTGTTACCTAATGGAAAGAATGGATCCTGCCCAAAGCAGCAACCGCCGCGATGAACCCCTACCAGAACCAACTGGCCTAGAAGGCACCAACATCAAAAGAGGGTCAGAGTAAAGTGCCAGAGTAGAACATCCATTTTTCGCCGGAATTAAGGGTTTGCTAGGTTTTACTCTGGCACTTTACTCTGACCCCGTTTTGTTACTTTTGACACTGTTACTTGTTACGCGGAGGTGGCAGGATATGTACATGATCAATAAATCGGGAGATAAGCTATGACTATGTGGACTATGATTGCTTTAATTGCAATTGTTGGCATTATTGCTGGTGTTTTTGAGAGCAATTCCAAAAACAAGCATAAGGCTGCTAATAACAACCAGCTAGACGCTTTGAACAAGCGCTTCGATAGCATGGAATCTGAGCTTCGTGGCAGAATTGAGACTCTGGAAGCTATTGTTACTGATCGCAGCAGTAATCTAAAACGCGAATTTGATTACCTCGACAAAGCCTCTTAGAGCACTCGAATAATCTATCAGACCACTTGCTTATGCAAGTGGTTCTAGATCAACTTCAATTCAAAAGCTTTCAATACCGCTCTGGTACGATCACGCACGCCAATCTTTGAAAGAATGTTAGATACATGATTTTTAACTGTGCCCTCAGCCACATTCAGAGCTCTAGCTATTTCTTTATTGCTATAACCACCTGACATCAAGCGAAGTATTTCCGTCTCTCTTTCAGTTAACGGGTCTGGCTGCTCCAGGCTGATGAAATCTGGTGAGGAATTTTCCAAACCCTTGAGTAAACGCTTGGTAAGCACGGGTTTAACAATTGATTCGCCCGCATGTACTCGCTCAATTGCATCTACTAAATCATCTAAGGAAATATCTTTTAACAAGAAACCCCGAGCACCAGACTCTATTCCCTTTAAAACCAGCTCGTCATCATCAAAGGTAGTAAGAATAATAGTTGGTGGTAATTGATCACTAGCAGAAAGTTGCTGCAGTACATCCAGACCATTGAGCCTAGGCATGCGCATATCCAGTAAAACTACATCTACATCGGTTTGCGGGATTTTCTCGATTGCATCTACGCCATCTACAGCCTCGGCTATCACTTCAATCTTATCAGAAAGCTCTAGCAAAGAATGCAGGCCTTTACGGACAAGATTCTGATCATCAACCAGCATAACTTTTATCATTGTTGTTCCTTTGGTATTGTTACTGTCAATTCGAAACCGTTTCCTTGGCTAGACTTTAACGCAAGAGAGCCGCCTAACTGCTCTACTCTTTCAGCCATACCTGAGAGGCCATTGCCCATACTAATTGTGTTAGTTCCGCGGCCATCATCTTTGGCTGTTAGGGTAATTGTGTTTTCATCAATTTCAATAGTAAGCCATAAATTCATAGCCCGGGCGTGGCGTACACTATTTGTAACCATTTCCTGTACACAACGCAGTAGTATTTGCGCATGCAGAGGGTCAGTAATTACCATCTGCTCAGGCAATTGCAGCTGTACATGAGGCTCTGGCACACCCAAGGTTAGAGTCTCAAGTGCCTGTTGTAAGTCTACCCTATCATCATCACGCATTTCACTTACTACCTCGCGCACATCCGCAAGTAGTAATTTGGCTAATGAGTGGGCTTGCTGTACATGCTGCAGGGTTTTACCCTCAACCATATGCGTAACCACTTCTAAATTCAAAGTTAGCGCAGTCAGATGGTGGCCTACCAGATCGTGTAACTCGCGTGCGATTCTAACCCGTTCGGCAATTCGTGTGTTTTCCGCCAACAAGGTTTGAGTAGCGCGCAATTCTGAATTCACAATAGCCATGGCATTGCGGGCGCGAATATTACGCAAACCCACCAGAGAAGTTATAAAAGCCAAAATTGAAACACTAAAGAAAATAACCGAAAGCAGCACCGCATT
>CAZEFU010000260.1:0-3221 GCA_964511515.1 uncultured Wenzhouxiangellaceae bacterium | reverse complement strand
TGTCATATTCTGCTAACTAAAGCTGACAAACTAAAACGCGGCCCGGCTCAATCAACCTTACTGAAACTTAGGCGTGATTTACCAGAACTGGCGAGTGCACAGCTGTTTTCCGCCAAAACCAAAAATGGTGTGGGGCCATTGATTGAAACATTAAATGGCTGGTTGCAACTGCCAGAGCCAAAATAAGCAGGTACAACACTTAATCTGCTCTAAGCCTTGCCAGTTGCTTTTGCACTGCTCTGTTAAGCAAATTAGCGGCAGCTTCTGCCAGTGGCTCTACTGCCAGCGCTGCATTGATCACTTCCGGTAAGGCAGCTGACAACTTTTCTGCTAGTGTGTGCAGCCTACGCCGTACAAATGCAGCAGTAAAGCCGCAGTCTTTGGCAAATATATCCCAGTCCTGCCGGCTGACTTGATTAATATCTACTGCATTGCCAATCCTTAAACTCAGCTTCAGCGTGTGGGAAGCTGGCCCAGCTGTTTGGCCCCAAGCCTCACCCTCTGCAGTAAATCTCATGCCATAAGTACACAAGCTGTCATACATTGGGCTTACTTCTATCAAGCCATTTTCTTTAAGCATAAGAGCATAGTTTTTCAGGTGTGCATCTGGATTATGCAACAAGACATTAACAATAACTTGATTGAGCAAACGCAGCCTTTGCAGGGCGGGGGCTGCAACCAAACCTTGGCTGCCTAATTGGTCCAGTTTTGCAAAACAGCTTGCTAATAAATTCTCCGCGGTGTGTTCTGATTCGTATTTTTTCTTTGGCATGCGCCCCAGAATCAGACAATAATCTTCCTGGTGTAAGCGCCTCAGAGTCTTACCACTCCTCGGGCGATCAAACCTGCGAATCCGATAGCAATTCTGCCAAATATCAACAGCCGGAACTTCTTTCTCTCCGAGCACGGCTGTTGCCAGCTTCATTGTCAGGTATTCAATATGTACTGAGCTGGGCAAACACCCTGCAATTTTGGGCTTCAAAATATGACTGGTAGGCGCACCCTGCTGAGGTAAATACGGCTTATCATCCGTATCAAAATACAAGGCCATTTTTGCCTGCGCCCCACCCAGAGACATGCGTAGCGTTTGCCCCTTAAACTGAAAAGGTTGCTGGTGGGCATATTCGCGCCACTGGTGAAAATCTTCTAGACTTATTGGGGTATATTGCTTCTCGGTACTTTCAGGTCTTTCACCTTCTGGCCAGAAAGATAAAGCCCCCGCGCTTTCTCTACCAATAGCTTTCAGGAGACCAAAATCATCTGTTGCATCCACATGCAACAAGCGCTCTAGCCTGGCGCGTAAATCATCGCCCTCGGGTAGGTAATTTGCAACGAAAGCTGCAATTTGGGAGTTTCCATACGCAGTTTTACTCAATGGCAAGGTTAGCGAGACCGGCATTCGTGCATTTTCTACCCAGGAATCCAGATACTGAAATTTTAGTTTGCCATTTTTATCTTCGCTTAAACATGCACAGTGATCATCACGAAAATAAACATCCAGGGTACTCACTTCTGCGTCTCCACATTCGCGGCCACACTATTTAGTGTTAGGTGTAAGCCCAGGCGATTGAGAACCTGTAAAACTTTGCCCAATTCTGCGGTTGCCTTACCGCGTTCTAACTCAGATAAAAATCTCTCACCTACGCCACACAAACCAGCCGCATCCAGCTGGGTTAAACCCATAAGCTTTCTTTTACTGCGAATACTTGCACCTATACTCTCTGAACTTGTAATCAGCATGGTAGCACCATTTATATCTTACCTTACGGTAAGTATATATTATTCTGCTAAACAAAACTGCAATATCTTACTGTGCGGTACGTTTATTGGATACGAATAACGATTAACTTTGAATCATCTGGTTGACCATCTTCAATATGCCTGCCAACAGAGAACGGATAGTTATTATCATTCAACAGAAGCAGTGTATTGGCATCGGGCATTACTACACTTTCAATGGTGCTAAATGGATAGCGAAACGTAGTTCCCATACCGGCCAAATCTAGCGGATCATGCAAGTTCAATAAATCTGCTAATTCTGTGGTTTTTTCGGTTTCTGGGTTAAACAGAAAAACTTTTTTGTAAGCCGCTTGCTCTCCCTGCATACGATCACGCTCAACCATTACAAAGTCACCCGTACTGGTTTCCCCTATTGCTCCTACTCGATGCTGCTCAGAATGTAAGTGGTACTGCCAAGCCAGGCCAGTAAACTTTCCTAGCTGCAGGTCGAAGCGATAGGCATTTAATACTGCTGCTGTTGCAGATTTTAATGGTTTTTCTAGCAAGGCAATTAACGCTCCGCCATCAGGCGAAATGGCGAGTGATTCAAAACCACCGCTACCTTGCACCAAGGCTGAGCTTGGATCATGCAAGGGGTTATCCGGCGACCATAAGCCAGGGAGCTCAATCGGCGCTTCTAGCAACTCGCCCTTATCATTGGTATGGATTAAAAATGGCCCGAACTCATCGCCGAACCAAAAGCTTCCATCAGCGGCAATGCGAAAAGATTCAATATCAAAATCTGCCCCGGTTAGCAGTCGTTGCTGCCGAATATTTTGATCTACTGGCACATCAGTACCGGGATAATGCTGCAACTGAGCGGTAATCGTAAAAGGCACTTTATTCAGTGGATCGGACAAAACGAAATGTACTTTCGCACTCAGCCCACCACTGCCACCACGGGCTGACTTCCAGTTTGGTGACAAGCTATACACAGCCAGCAGGAAATCTGCAGAGTTTTGTTTGCGCCCGTAGCCATTGTCAGTGATCGCCAGCCATTGCTGTTGATAAAAAAGCAGGTCAGAAAATCCCTGCACGGGTTGCATCTTGAATGGTGGAGTCACTGCATTTGCAGAATCGATTAAATGCCCACTGGCCGGGCCGACGATAAAGGTGTTTGCTGGCAAGACTGCAATGGCGCGTAATTCTGCTGCGTTGAGGGCTGTTGCTAGTACTGCAGCGATAAAAAACAGGGGTACAGAACAAGCAGGGTATAGTAGAAATTTTCTGGCACAAGATTTTGATTTTTTCATTCAGTAAGATCCTTTGCCTGGATACCGTGGCCTGCTTTATCTGACGGTGCGTTACGCTGACTGTGTCAGCTAACTCAGCCTACTCTGCGGGTTAGTTCTCAGGAGGTGAAATTCCTAGAGCATCTTCCAGCTTGCTTATTAATGCTTCGGTGTCCCGGCGACCTTTGAGGTTGGATGCGAGTACAAACT
>CAZEFU010000259.1:0-3231 GCA_964511515.1 uncultured Wenzhouxiangellaceae bacterium | reverse complement strand
ATTAATGACCCGCGGCTTTCACGCCATTCACGAACTGTTCGCCCTGCCAGGTCAAATCAGCAGCAAGATTCGCCGAATAGGAATGCGCATAACCAATAAAAGCTGGTTCACCAAAGATCGCCTGCTCTTACACGCAGCTGGACAACACAGCGACGCCCCGCGCTTAGCCAAAGGCGAAACCCTGAGAGAAATTATTCACGGTAAATAGGCTCACCAAGCCCTTTTTCCGCAAGCACAAGGTCTTACCCGCGCAGGAGGCTGTGTGAAAACCCCACAGCTTGGATTTTCTATAATGACCGGTCGAAAAAATGCTTCCCTACGTGAATATGAGAGCAGTTTACTCTGTAAAAACAGTTTCAGGCCACTCTCCGAGCTAAAAAAATATTATTCAAATTTCTTGTCGGGGTTTTCACACAGCCTCGCAGGCGGGAATCCATGCTGATAGAAACTCCACATCTAAACCAAACAGACCCATACAGAAATAATAACTTATGCATGCAGGGTCTTTGAGAATAGGAATTACCCGGTGAATCTGCTAAAATCAGCGGCCTTTGTGTTTTGACAGATCTTCAGCTATGGCTTTTAGGTCATCGTTAACACAAGAATCTGCAAATTGCTGTAAGCTTTTGCGGGCAGATTTTGAAAGAGGGCGCCGCAAAATTGCGGCAGCTGGTGGCTGTTTTTGCGGTACTACTCGCACCTTTATACTCTGGAGATTATCCAGGCGGGGTTTGAGTTGTGTCAACAAGCGCGATGTTACCATGCGGACCCGGCTTGCCCAGACCGGAGAATTGGCCAATACAATCAATTCCCCGTCGCGCAAGCATGCTACCCGAACTTGGGCAGCTAAATCCGGGCCCAAAAGGGGAGCCAGCAGGCGATTTAGGTATTCAAAACCTGAAGCCTGTTGTAACAGGCCGGCCAGATGCTTGTCTGTATGAGATAATTCTCTTACAGAACGAGATCGCCGTTTTTTATATGTACGATAGGTGCCCATGTATGCAGAGTAACGCAGAAACACTACAGGAATCTACTCCTGAGTTAAAAATGAATAGCGTATTTCGTGTCGCCATCTGGGTAATCGCCTTTATGGTGCTGATTTCTACTGCTTATTTTGTGGGTAAGCTCGTAGGTAAATACGCAGTTCTTAATAGCCCACAAGCTGTCACCAGTTTTGCGAATTTAAATGCTGAGCTGGAGCAACAGAGGCAGCAATTTGTTCAGTTAAAAGCAAATACACAAGCTAAAATTAATGGTATGGCTGCCCGATTAGCTAGTCTGCAAGCTGGCGCCACCCGAATGAATGCACTTGGCCAGCGTTTAGTCGACCAGGGCAAACTTGATTCACAAGAATTTGATTTCACCCAAGATGTACCGGTTGGTGGCCCTGAAATGGCCTCAATGCTGGGCAGCAGCATGTCAGTTCTTAATCTAAATATCGATAATTTCGCCGAGTCTTTAAAAAACCAACAACTAAAATTACAGAGTCTTGAGTCTTTGTTAATGGGGCGCGAGCTTGATCTGGTTACTACCCCAAAAGGCTGGCCAGTTCGCAAAGGCTGGATTTCCTCTCGCTATGGCAAACGCACTGATCCATTCAGTGGTAAGCCAGCACACCATGCAGGTATCGACTTTGTAGGCAAGCGCGGCTCTGAGGTATTAGCAGTTGCTGATGGAGTAATAGTTTGGGCTGCAAATAGATCTGGTTACGGCAAAGCCGTAGATATAGATCATGGCAACGGCTATGTAACCCGCTATGCCCATAACGATGATCTAGCTGTTCAAGTTGGTGAGACTGTGCGTTCGGGTCAGGTAATTGCCAAACTGGGCTCAACGGGTCGTGCATCGGCACCGCATGTGCATTTTGAAGTGCACAAAGACGGCAAGAATGTTAATCCCTGGAAATTCATCAGGTAATTTCCACTAAGCGATATATTTATTCCGCCAAGTCTTGCTCTGGGCGGTATAATGGCTCTGTTAACCCCGAAAGGTTGAAATTGGGTAATTTAACCCCATAAAACAGTCTGATAAGCTTTCTTTTTTCTATTAGTGCATATATAAAAAAATACACCATGCTGAATAATTTAATCACCAGAATAGTAGGCAGTCGCAACGATCGATTGCTGAAAGCAATGCGTAAAGATGTTGCGCAAATAAATAGCTTTGAAACCCAGTTGCAGGCGCTTGATGATGCTGCGCTTAAAGCCAAAACGACCGAGTTTCGTAGTCGCCTGAAAAACGGCGAAGCCTTGGACGATATGCTTGCTGAAGCATTTGCGGTAGTTCGCGAAGCTTCAGTTCGCACGCTTGGTCTGCGGCACTACGATGTGCAGATGATCGGCGGCATGGTTTTGCATCAGGGCAAAATTTCAGAAATGAAAACCGGTGAGGGTAAAACCTTGATGTCCACCCTGGCAGCATACCTAAGCACTATCCCAGACAAAGGCGTACACATCGTTACCGTTAATGACTATCTGGCGCAGCGTGATGCTGACTGGATGCAGCCGGTATATGAGGCGCTAGGTTTAACAGTTGGTGTGGTTGTGCCTGGAATGACACCTGCGGCTAAACGAGTTTCATATGCTGCTGATATTACCTACGGCACCAATAACGAGTTCGGTTTTGATTATCTGCGCGATAATATGGCCTTCAGCATGGATGAGAAAGTCCAACGCGGTCAGTTTTTTGCCATAGTGGATGAAGTTGATTCAATTTTGATCGATGAAGCGCGCACACCACTAATTATTTCTGGACCAGCCGATGAAAGCCCTCACCTTTATGTAAAAATTCACAAATTAATACCACACTTAGAGCCGCAAAAAGAAGAAGAAGGTCCTGGTGATTTCAGTGTTGATGAGAAAACCAAGCAGGTATATCTCACTGAAGAAGGCATGTCTAAAGTAGAAGCTTTGATGGTTGAGCAAGGGCTGATTGGCCCTGAAGACAGTCTCTACCAAGCACAGAATTTATCTTTAGTTCATCACTTAAATGCTGGTCTACGAGCAGAGCATTTATTTAGCAAAGATGTTGATTACATCGTTAAAGATGGCGAAGTTGTTATTGTTGATGAGTTCACTGGCCGTACTCTATCGGGTCGGCGCTGGTCAGATGGTTTGCATCAGGCAATTGAAGCTAAAGAAGGTGTGCCAATACAACGCGAAAACCAAACTCTGGCATCTATAACGTTCCAGAATTATTTCCGTTTATACGACAAACTTTCTGGGATGACAG
>CAZEFU010000258.1:0-3241 GCA_964511515.1 uncultured Wenzhouxiangellaceae bacterium | reverse complement strand
GGTCTCAGGAGAGCACCCGAAATTCATTCGTGCAACAGTTAACGGGACAGCAGTGTAAATATAACTAAAAATATTTGTTTCACTAGCAAAGCTTCTATAAACTGCAAGTTATAGCAATATCATTATTTACATATAATTTCAGAGTCACTAACTTACGCTA
This sequence comes from uncultured Wenzhouxiangellaceae bacterium, assembly GCA_964511515.1. GTDB lineage: Bacteria > Pseudomonadota > Gammaproteobacteria > Xanthomonadales > SZUA-36 > SZUA-51. The sequence continues at coordinate 3,081 of CAZEFU010000258.1, read as the reverse complement.
CTGAGATGTTTTAGGGAACACTAGGTAAATGTGGGAAACATTCAAACAAGAGTCTGCAGCAAAGCTACCGGAAGGTGTGGAAATACATTCCTTAACCCCACATAGCGATGAGCGCGGTGTGCTTACGGAAATTCATCGTGTTTCATGGCCTCAGTGTCAGAATCTTGTTCAATATAATCATGTAATTTCCAAAGCAAATGCCCTGCGTGGGGTTCATGTTCACCCTGCCCATACTGATTATTTATATGTTAGCTCTGGTTGTATGCATCTTGCATTGGTCGATATCCGTAAAAGTTCTGATACATATATGCAGTCTTGGGGATTACTTATTCAGGCAACAGATCACTCTGCAGTCACTATCGAGCCTGGAATTGCCCATGGCTTCTATTTCGCTGATCCTGGCAGCTATATATATGGAGTAGATGCTTACTGGGATATGAAAGATGAGCTTGCTTGCCGTTGGAACGATCCAGGTTTGCACCTTGATTGGCCATGTAGCAAACCTCTTTTGTCACCACGCGACCAGATTGCGGGCTCGCTTGATGAAATGATTGAAGATTTTGCCAGGTTATATAAAGGTGGCAACTAAATGAGCAAGCAACTGAATATTGGCTTACTTGGCTGTGGACGCTGGGGTAGAAATATATTACGTGACTTAGTTGCACTCGATTGTAGAGTCACAATTTATGATCCTGACCCTGAAGTGCAAAACAAAGTTCAAGCAGACCTTGCAACTAACTGTAGCTTTAGCACCGAAATAAATAACTTTTCAGACCAGCACGATGGTTTTGTTGTTGCCTCTCCAACGGACCAGCATTACCTGAGTTTACTGTCATTGTTATCTTCAAATAAGCCGATTTTCTGCGAGAAACCAATCTGTGCAAATTCTGAACACGCCAATGAGATCGCTAGACTAGCACCAGAGCAAGTATTTGTAATGGAAAAGTGGCGCTACCACTCTGGCATTCAGGCTTTAGCAGATATTGCTCAAAGCGAAGAATTAGGGCGAGTACAGCAACTACGTACCATCCGAGTGCAACTTGGCCAGCCTCATCATGATGTTGATGGCTGCTGGATACTTACCCCGCATGACCTTTCTATAGTCGATCAAATATTAGGAGAAATACCAAACTTAGTGGCAGCCTCAGGAGACTATACTGGCAAAAATCTTGATGGAGTTATAGCAATTTATGGTGATTCACCGGCTGCTATTATAGAGACCTCATCACGCCAGCCATATACCAACAGACAGGTAATTTTATCTTGTGAAAATGGTGTCGCTTCACTCGAATCACCGCTGGCTGAGCATATAAATATCATAAGATTTAACGACTCAACCCAAATCAAAAAATCCAGCTCAGAGCAGCGTTCAATTCCAGCCACAATGCCCTTATTCGAAGAGCTGAAGCATTTTTGTGAACATATTAATGGCGGCCCAGCTCCTCTGGTAAACGCTGTAAAAGGTGCAGTAATGGTACAAATGCTCACTGAGTTACGCCAATTTGTCGAAAACTCATAGCTTATGGCTAAAATAGCCATAATTTGCCCCACTTATAATCATCAGGACTCACTCTACGCCACCCTGAAAAGCGTTCAACAACAAAGCCTGCAGGACTTCGAAGTTCATGTAATCGGCGATGGCTCGCCACCGCGCACCACTGAGATAATGGACGAAATTTGTGCGGCAGATTCACGTTTCCATTTTCAAGCCTATCCCAAAGACACACGTCATGCGGAAGTACGTCGTGATAATTTAATACGCAAACTTGAGCATATAGAATATTTTGCCTATATCGCCGATGACGACTTATGGTTGCCTTGGCATCTGGAGTTATTAATACAAGGCTTACAGACATCAGGTTTCGCCCATAGCATCAATCATCAATTGCAGAGAAATGGACATATTCAAGTATTGATGTTCCATAACCGTTCTCCCAGCCTGCACCGTGCTATGCATTTTAATAAAACTCCTTGCTTTGGGCTCTCTCATGCAGCCCACACCAGGTCCGCATATTTACAACTCAAGAAAGGATGGGAAACCACTCCACGCGGCATAGCGACTGATTTATATATGTGGGCAAAATTTGCTGAGAACACACGTATTAAACAAGCGGAATATTTATTTCCAAGTGTTCTACATTTACCAGCAGATCAACGTCTTGATCTAAGCCCGAGGGAGCGTAATGCTGAAGCTCAAGATGTGCTGAATAAATGGAATAAATATCCGCCCCTAGAAGACATCATTAAGCACTCTTCATTTTTACACAGTTTTGATTTTATGGTATTAACAAATACACCCTCAAATCTAAAGAGCATAGATGAAGTGCTTGCATTCCATCAATACTCAGTAGAGTTAATTAGCTGCACAAACCCTATACCTGGGCCTTTACAAATAAAAACCAACACCCTCTACCTCCATGCATCCCAACTACAAACTCTTGACTTATTTCTCATGCAAAAACGTCAGGGAGTAAGTCACGAACTACTTGAGAAATGGATCCAGCTGCATCGAAATAATCCAAGTGATAACGATATTCTATATAGGATTGCAGAAGTCGAGCTTTCACTCGGCAAGCCGCAATCAACTATTCGTTGGCTAAAAGAGAATATTGATTTTACAAACTGTCAATCAAACTTCATAATTCTGATTGCACACGCCTTTGTGCAATGCAATCAAATAAGCAAAGCTCGTGAAGCCCTGGAAGCTGCCCTAAAGAAATCCCCGGCTGATTATTGGATAAACCTGCGCTTACTGGAACTATACATTCACTGCGGATTAATTCCACAAGCTCATGCATTAAGCACTGAAGCTTTAAAAAACCATCCTAACGATGAGAATCTTTTAAAAATGAGCTCTGCACTTGGGCTGGGTTAATAGTTCGTACAAATACCACCTTATTTCATATTGGATATATTCTCGAACATACATTATAGTGGTGCTTGAGTCTATTTCTCACCCTTGGCTAATTCTATGTAGCTACTAAATATAACATTGCACGTACAAGGATAATAATATGAAATTTCTAGACAAACACACCGAACACACATAATACATACAAACCAGCTTTATCATATTATAAA
>CAZEFU010000257.1:0-3247 GCA_964511515.1 uncultured Wenzhouxiangellaceae bacterium | reverse complement strand
ATGGCTGGCCAGGTAACACCCGGGCAGCAGTTCCGCCGGGTGTTGCAAAGCATGGATAAAGCCCAGTTATCGTTCTCTTATCGCTGGTTCGATGCCGATGGCACACTGTTAGGGGAAGATGATGTTAAGCTGCTGAGTCGAAACCTGAAAATCCTTGCCAGACAAGCAAATAAATACAATAGCAGTCACTTTGCGTATGAAACGGTAATGTTTGATCGTTGGTTGTATAAATTTAGCAAAGATTAACTCTGCTACCTAAGCTGTTTTTCTTAAACGGCTTAGTTTCGTTAACTAAGAACCTTCAGCTTACAATAAAGCCAACTATTGCACCTAAAGTGCCTTGGTTCTTTATGGTTAGTCTGTGCCCCAAGTTCTCGGTAGCTAAAAACTCACCTGATGCCCAAGCTTCTTGCAAAGCTTCAAAATCCGCAAACGGAATAACATCATCGTCTCTATCGTGAATTACTAATGTATCGCAGCTTGTGGATATGTCATTGCTGACAAGGCTACAATCCAATAATGAATAGCCTGATTTTGACTCAGCTAATGCTATGAACTTCTTACTAGCCTTGTCGCTGAGATTAATCATCTTTGCAAAACCGTTGAAAATATTTATGATCCGGCTTGGTGCTGAAACGATGACTACCTTGGCAGGCATTTTCTGAATCTTCGATAAAATAGCCATTGCCGCGCCACCAAAGGAATGACCAACAAAGGCAAAAGCTTGTTCAAATAGCCCCTCATTTAGATCATCTGAAAAACAGCGTGCATATTCAGGCAAATTGGTGCTTTTGCCCGGAGACTCACCATGCGCTGGCCCATCCCATGCAACCACCTGAAAACCTTTTTCCACCAGCAGTGGCACCAGCTTGATAAAGGTTGAGCCTCTTGATTCCCAGCCATGCAACAGCCAAATAACAGGGCCCTTACCCCAGCTTCTTGCCTTCCTTGAAGACTGAAACGTTATTTGTTTGCCCGTAGTTAAAAACTTCATCTCTTTATCTGGTCTTGCTTTTCTTCTGGGGCGGGTAAACAGCATAAGAGCTAATTTCGCAGCAAGATAAGGGCTTGCTATCGAAAGTATGTGAAAGAATTTTGGTATAAGGCTTTTCATAAGGGGCAAATTATACAGACTATTGATATTTACTAATTAACTAGGGTATACTCCGCTGACCGACCGGTCGGTCAGTAGTGTGTTTTAAACTACAGGCCTGCCGTAAAATACACCAGGAAAACCAATGATTGAAGCCATTACCATTAAACAAGATTGTAAATGCGCCACTGAGTCTATTTTGACCGCGGCAGAAGAATTGTTTGCAAAACATGGCTTTGCAGCCACATCTATTCGTGAGATAGCGCTGTCTGCGGGGGTTTCTAAAGCAAATGTATTCCATCACTTCGGCACTAAAGACCAGCTATATAAGCAGGTTGTTCAACGCATTATCCGGGCATCAACCGAGCTGCTGGATGAGCTCGACGAAGGTACAGATGACTACCGCTCACGTTTATTACGCTTTAATCGTGGTCATTTAGATAATATTTTATCCAACACCCAGGGCGCTTGTGTATTACTCCAAGAATCGCTTGCTCTACGCAGCGGACATGGGCAGCAAATGGCTGCAGACTTGCTCGGCAAGCAATTTAATCGCCTGGTTAAGCTGATTTCTACAGGGCAGCAGCAAGGCGAGATACGGGCAAATCTAGATCCCGCAATGGTTGCTACTATGCTGGTCGCGGCAAATTTATTCTTTTTTGACGCAATGCCGGTACTCGCTCACCTAGATACCGTAACTTTTGCCGATGATCCACAAAAATTCTCAGAAGGTGTAATCAATACCTTGTTCCAGGGAATCGCAGCGCCGGAGACAGAAAAATGAAAACCTTTATATTAGCCATCAGTTTGGTTCTTTCTTTGCTGTTATTGACTGCCTGTGAATCACAGCCAGAAAACACGAATAATGATACTAGCGAGAAACCAGCAACCATAATTCAATCAGCCCACGCTGAAGTTGGCTTAATGCAATACTGGATTGAAACAGTTGGCACCCTTGAAAGCGTAAACAGCCCCAGAGTGGCTGCCGAAGTATCAGGCAAAATCATTGAAATGCTGGTAGAAAGTGGCGAAATGGTTGCGGCAGATCAAGTTTTGCTGCGAGTTGATCCTAGTAGTCTCAAACTGCAAGAACAAGCTGCCAAAGCAGATCTAAAACGCCTATCAGTTTTAATTCAAAATGAAAGCAAAAGAGTAAAGCGATTAACTGACCTTGGCAAAAAGGACTATGTATCACGCAGTGGCTTAGATGACGCTAATGCACAGTTTGCCGGTTACAAAGCACAGGCACAGGCAGCCAAAGCTCAGCTAGAGCTGGTACGAGACCAGCTAAAGAGAACTGAAATAAAAGCACCTTTTGCCGCCAAAATAGATCAACGCTTGGTTTCTCTGGGAGACTATTTGCGCCCAGGCACTCCAGTATTCACACTGGCCGAAACAGACCGCCTACAAGCCCGGCTACCAGTACCTGAAGTTGCTGCGGGGAAAATCAGATCTGGGCAACTGGTAGAAATCAGCATAGCTACGGATGCCGATGTCACCATTGAAACCAAAATTCAGGAGATCCAACCAGTTATTACTGCCGGTGCTCGCTCCTTAGTGATACTTGCAGATGTCGCAGCTGCCGCCAATCGATATCCAGGTGCAACTGTTAGGGCGCGAATCTTGACGGGTAAAAACACAGCAGCAATATTAATCCCTAACTCTGCCATCGTGCGGCGCCCCGCTGGTGATGTGGTTTACATAATTTATGCTAACCGGGTTGAACAGCAGGTGGTAATTCGCGGCCAGCGCCAGGGCGATAAAGTAGAAATCCTCGAAGGGCTGGAAGGTGAAGAGCAACTTGCCACCGATGGCTCAGGCTTTCTAAGTGATGGCGTCAGAGTGCGGATACTGCAATGATATTGCCTGAGCTAGCGGTACGCCGCCATGTAATGACTTGGATGCTCTCAGCAGTACTGGTTTTATTTGGCGTTATTGCCTATAAAAATATTGGTGTTGATAGATTCCCGGAAATCGAATTTCCCATGATCTCAGTAACCACCCTGCTTCCTGGTGGCACCCCGGAGATTATCGATTCAAGTATTACCAATGTAATTGAAACCTCGGTAAACGCTGTACCCGGCATTGAGCATATCCATTCAAAATCTTTCCCTGGCGCCTCAATTATCAATGTGCAATTTGCCACCAACAAAA
>CAZEFU010000256.1:0-3250 GCA_964511515.1 uncultured Wenzhouxiangellaceae bacterium | reverse complement strand
AGTACGCAGGGGCCAAAAATCTGTCACAGGCTGGGGGTTTTAGCACAGCCTCGAATACAGGAATCCAGTAGAATATAGGCAGTCTTATGGGTTAATACCAATGAACCAGAACGCCATTAAACAAATTGCCCGCGCGGTAATCGAAACCGAGCTTGAGGAAATCAGCAGATTGCTGGATCGCCTGGATGATAATTTCATCAAGGCCTGTGAAATCATGCTTGCCTGCAAAGGTCGCATTATTGTTATTGGCATGGGTAAATCTGGCCATATCGGCAATAAAATTGCAGCTACCCTTGCCAGCACAGGTAGCCCTGCATTTTTTGTACACCCGGCAGAGGCCAGTCATGGCGACCTGGGCATGATCACAGCAGAAGATGTCTTACTGGTAATCTCAAATTCTGGTGAAACCTACGAAGTGAATCAAATCTTGCCGATGCTCTTAAGGTTAGGGGTAAAAACTATTGCCCTTACCAGCAACGCAAGCTCCACCCTCGCCCGCCACGCCGATGTATTTATAGATGTCGGGGTTGAACAAGAGGCTTGCCCCTTAGGCTTAGCCCCCACTTCAAGCACAACTACTTCTTTAGTAATGGGTGATGCTCTGGCTATTTCTCTGCTTGAGGCTCGCGGCTTTACCCGTGAAGACTTTGCCCGCTCACACCCAGCAGGGCAGCTTGGCAGGCAACTTTTACTACGAATTTCAGATGTTATGCATACGGGTGATGAATTACCTTGTGTTCCTGAAACCGCCAGCATCAATGATGGGATTCTGGAAATGACGGGCAAACGCTTAGGCATGGTGGCAATAACAGACTCTAATAACAAAGTGCTAGGAGTATATACAGATGGCGATTTACGCCGGACTCTGGAGTTAGGGCAAAACCCAGCTAAGACTTTGCTCTGCGAGGTTATGCACCAAGAACCTGTGAGTGTAGCGGCTGATGAACTAGCTGTAAATGCTGCCAATAAAATGCAAAAACACCGGATTCAAGGACTGTTGGTAATTGGTGAGAATAATGAGTTGCTAGGGGCGTTAAATTTCCAGGATCTACTCCAGGCAGGTGTCGTATGAGTGATTATTCCTCAACAGTGTTAGAAAAAGCCAAAAACATTCGTTTATTGATAATGGATGTAGACGGAGTGCTAACTGATGGCCGCTTGCACTTCTCTAGCAATGGCGAGGAGATAAAGGCATTTAGCTCTGTAGATGGCTTAGGATTGGTAGCTATTCAGCGTTTTGGTATCGAGCTTGCTATTATTACAGGCAGAAGTTCCACGGTATTAGAGTCTCGAGCTAAACAACTCGGGATTAAACACTTGTATCAGGGCCAAGACAATAAATTAATTGCCTTTAATGAATTGCTTGAGCAACTCCAACTAAACCGGCAAGAGGTAGCTTACATCGGCAATGATTGGAATGACCTGAGTATTTTAAGCCTGGTTGGCGTATCGGCATCACCTTGTGATGCCGAAGATGAAGTGAAAAACAGGGTAAATTGGATCTCTAAGAAAAATGGCGGTAACGGGGCTGTAAGAGATTTTTGTCATTTAATTATGCAGGCCCAAGGAAGTTATCAGCGCTGGTTAACAGAGTGTCTTGCTGGAAATGCGTAAACGAACCCTTATAACTATTCTGGTGTTTACTACGCTGGCTTTATTTAGCCGTTGGTTAGTGAATAACAAAGCAGAGCCAGTAACAGCGGCGAATGCTGATACACGCAGTTTAATTGACTACCAGCTAGAGCAATTTAACATTAAAAGTTATGGCTCAGATGGGAAGCTGCTCTATAGCCTGAGCGCGCCTAAAATGAGTCGCCATGCACTCACTGCAGAAACACGAATTGTTCAACCTAGATTGTTATGGCCCCAGCGCGGAGAAAATCGCAAAATCACTTTGAAGGCGAATAACGCTACAATAACTGGCGACCTTGGAGTGATCTCGCTACGCGGGAAGGTTATAGTAAGATCTCGCGCTAACGAGCAACAAACCGTTATAATTCGCACTGAGAGTCTAGACTTTCACCAAGAAAACCGCATGGTCTCTACCGATGCTGAAGTTAATATTGAAGCGCCAGGAGTCAAGCTGAATGCAGTGGGAATGATTGCTCAGCTAGAAGAAGAGACTATAACCTTGAAACAACAAGTTAGTGGGCAATATGAAACTCAGCAATAAATTTTTGACATTGATACTATTATTCACTAGCCCAGCGGTGTATGCGGCTGGTTTCGGCACACATCAAAATCTTCCAATTGATATTTCCGCCGATAGTAGCGAGTCTGCACTGGGAGACGGGGTTTCAATTCTCAAAAAAAATGTGCATATCAAACAAGGCAGCTTGGAGATATTTGCAGAGCTAGGCAAAGTCTACACCAAAGATTCAAAGGTTGTGCGAATCGAACTAACTGGTAAGCCGGTGACCTGGAAACAGTTAATTCCTGAGCAAGGCGAGCTAGACGCACAAGCATTAAAGATCGACTATTCAATAGCAGATGCCTTGATTATCCTCACTGGTGATGTGGAAATAAAACACCCACAAGGGCAGCTTAAAGGTCATCAAGTACGTTACTCCCTGGAAACAGAAAGATTCCAGACCACCAGCTCAGGCCCCGATGACCGTGTCCATTTTAGGATTAATCCCACTGAAGACAAACCAAAACAAGAAACCCAGCCGCCAGTAACTGCCAAAGAAAATGCACCAGAAGATGCAGGCAAAAGCTGATGTTACGAGCTACAAATTTACATAAGCAATACCGGGGTAGAGAGGTAGTACGCGGGGTTTCTCTAAAAGTTAAACAGGGCGAAGTTGTAGGACTGCTAGGACCAAATGGTGCTGGTAAAACCACTTCTTTTTATATGATTGTTGGCTTGATTCCCGCCGATACCGGACAAATCACCATTGACGGTCATGATGTAACACATAAACCAGTAAATTTACGCGCCAAGCAAGGTATTGGATACCTGCCCCAAGATGCTTCAATTTTTCGCAAACTATCAGTTGCCGATAACATATCTGCAATTTTGGAAATGCGTAATGATCTCGACAAAAAAATGCGCAAAACTGAACTGGAACACTTAATGGAAGAGCTAGCTGTTAGTCATCTTGCAGATCAGTCCGGAGTTAGCCTTTCTGGTGGCGAACGCCGCCGTGTCGAAATAGCTAGAGCACTGGCTGCCAACCCCAGGTTTATGTTGTTGGATGAACCATTTGCGGGGGTTGACCCAATTTCTGTCAGTGATATCAAGAAAATC
>CAZEFU010000255.1:0-3252 GCA_964511515.1 uncultured Wenzhouxiangellaceae bacterium | reverse complement strand
GCCAGTGCTCGCCAATGCCTTGACCTGCCGATGTATTGCGCCGCGTGAACTAATACCGAGACCAGTAGCAATTTCTGCCAGCGAAGGGGCGTAGCCCTCGGCAGATATGTATTCACGAATAAAAACCAAAACCCTGTTCTGGCCGGGAGTGAGTGCGATATTTATTGCTGAACTAATCGGACTGAGTTCGGAATGCGGGTTTTTCTAGACATGGGCAATGTTCTCAAAATGCTCTCATCTATAGTCATTATAGAAACATTCTGATAACAGTCAAGGCTAATGTGATTTAGTGCTTATGCCCCCGGTGCAAGAGCCCGTGAATTATTGTGCCAACGACTACAGCTTGTATCATTGCAATTCCCTTGCCGCTTAAAGCACCAGCCAAATGCTCAGCAAACCAATAGCCTGGAACTGCCGCCAGCGCCACCACAGAAATCATAATTAAAGCAATTCGCGCACCGACTGCAGGCTGCAAAATAAGCCAAACCACCATACCTGCCATCAGGCGATGTAGAAGCACGGCACTAATGAATGCTGTGGAGGAATGACTAATGCTCTGGGAAAGTGCTGCCCCATCCAGGGCCGAATGCAAAGCCAGGCCGAGCGTGGCAATTATTAAAGTAATAATATGCATGGTATTTGCGATACGATGTAAGTTGTGTTCAAGCAAGCTCGGTAAAGAAATTCCGACCACTACCAGTGCTAAACCTAACAACCCTGCTTCGCTATATATTTCCGGCAGCAATGCAAAGGCTAGCATTGCCAACAACAACCATACCAGCCACCTCTCCAGCTGCTTCGCCCAACCCGGAATCCGCTGCAACCACAAATACAGCAATGGACCAACAAACATGACTATAACTGCTAGAACTATCAGCACAGTGTGGTTTCCTGACAAATATATTCAAATAGACAATTCATTTAAGACATTCCGGCAGCGAGAAGTGTAAAATAACACAAGTTTCATAAGTTAGAGTTTTTCCTTACCGCGCATGCAAACCGAAGCCATTGAAAAACAAATTCGCGAGCACTGTGATTATGCAACAGTTAAAGGTGAACTAACAGAGTTGTTAGCCGCTGTTGCCAGTCACCATGAACGTAAGCCAGACATCCAGGAACTGGAGGCTGTAGCCAGCTTTGTTTGTGAATATATTGAGCAAGTACCGTATATGATTAAAGTTGCGGTTACCGCAGCTGCGAGCGTTGGACTGGAAGATGAAGTCAACTGCATTCTAACTGCCGTTATCTCTTACTGGGAACTCGAAGACGATATTATCCCCGACCAATTAGGTGTGATTGGTTTAATTGATGACGCCTACTGCTCATTATCATTACTGCAATCGGTTTCCGACCATTATCGGCTGCAAACCGGAAAATTTATGTTTCCGGCTGACCTGACTATAGCCAATAAAGCTATCCGTGAAGTTATCGGTGAGCCGTATGCGGCAGAACTAGACCGCTTTGTACTCAACACCATGAATGATGCCGCCATAATGGATGCCGTAAAAAGCCTTGCCGACCAAGAAAAACGCTTGCAGTTTGATATGCGCGGCACTATCTGGAGTCACGACTCTGCAGATGCGGTTAACAACTCGGCTCTAAATGCATTGGGGCTTTTAAAAAACTAAAGCTCTGCGAAAGCTTCCCGCGTAAGGTTTCTTGCGCCCTGCTCGCCCACCACAATATTATCTTCTACCCGAATCCCACCGTAAGGCCTAAGCTGATCAATTAAACCCCAGTCAACGGCATTACTATGCTCAGAAGCGCGTAGTTTTGTCAGCAGGCTATCAACAAAATACACACCTGGCTCAATGGTTAGCACATTGCCACTTTCCAGCGTTCTGGTAAGGCGCAAAAATGGATGCCCAGGAGGACGCGGAAGGTCTTCGCCATGATTGTCGATCAAGCCAGCGACATCATGGGTTTGTAAGCCCAAATAATGCCCCAGACCATGTGGAAGGAAGGTCGCACTAATGCCTTCGGCAACTGCCGCCTCAGGCGAGATTTTCAATATCCCTAAATCTTTTAATAAGCTGGCGATTTGCGCATGCGTATGCAGATGTAAACGGCGATAATCAGTTCCCGCTACTGCGCCCGTCACTATTCCAAGCTCTAGCTTATCCATGCCCTCAAGCAGTTTCGCGAACAGACCACTGTCATTGCAGTAAGTACGAGTTATGTCTGCCGCATAACCATAATATGTGGCGCCTGCATCAATCAGGAATGAACGCCGTTGCGCTGGCACTGAGCGATCTTTTCCTTGATAGTGCAAAGTGGCGGCATGCTCATTAATGGCAACGATGCTGCCATATGGCATTTCGTGCTGCTGCAGACCAGCTGCTAAACAATATGCTGCATCAATAGCAAACTCTGAAGCCCCCGCGAAGAATGCATCCCGGGCTGCGTTATGTGCGCGCGCGGCAATCTTGTTTGCATTAGCTATACAGTTAACTTCCCAGGCAGTTTTTCTGGTTCTATCCAGATGCAGGAGATTTATCAATGCCTGCGGGTTAAGACTAACATCACCAATACCACGGCGATCTTCAACTTCTCCAATAATTGCACAATGAGAGCCACTAACGATATCCCGGGCAGGAATTGGATTATTAATTTCCTTGATTTCAAAGTGATCAGCCCACCATGACTCAGGGTCGGTGGGCGGTGCATACCAGTAATCTACAGGCTGGTAATAATATAATACCGGCTTCTTACCCGGACGCAGTTGCAGCCAGCACTCTGCATGACTGGTTAATGGTAGCCAGGCCATAAAGTGCGGATTGGGTTTAAATGGGTAGTGGTAATCATCAAGAAATGCCGTGATTTGAGTCCCAGACCAAATCAATAGCTCATCATATCCACATGCGGCAAGGGCCATCTCGACCTGCTCTAGTCGACTGGAAACATGTTCGGCAAATAATTTCTCATCTGTACTAATCATCTGGCTTCTCCAAGGCATTAAACTGCTAAAATATATGTTGGCAACTATCGCAGTACAGGCAGTTTATCTATGTCCATCGTTCTCTACAACAGCAAGAGCCGAGAAAAACAGAACTTTAGCGCAATCAATCCCGAGCGGGTGACCATGTATGTCTGTGGGCCAACGGTTTATAACTACGCCCATATTGGCAACGCCAGGCCTGAGGTGATTTTCGATCTGTTGCGACGCATCTTGCAACAACATCATTCACAGGTGGTATATGCCAGAAACATTACCGATGTTGACGATAAAATAAACCAATCTGCGGCCGACCA
>CAZEFU010000254.1:0-3297 GCA_964511515.1 uncultured Wenzhouxiangellaceae bacterium | reverse complement strand
AGCCGCAGGCTCCATGCCAGCTAACATAGCTAAATCTACGCTGGCTTCGGTATGACCAGCGCGCGAGAGCACGCCACCAGGTTTCGCCATAATTGGGAAAATATGCCCAGGTTGGGTCAGGTCTTTAGCTTGTGCATCCGGGCGCACTGCCGTGCGAATGGTGTGGGCACGGTCATAGGCTGAGATTCCGGTGGTAACGCCCTCGGCAGCCTCAATTGAAACTGTAAAGTTAGTCGCAAAGGCAGCGCCAGGAGATGCCGACATCAGCGGCAGATTAAGTTGCTCACAACGCTCTTTGGTCATTGGTAGGCAGATTAAACCACGCCCGTGTCTGGCCATAAAGTTAATATCTTCAGGGCGCACCATGCTGGCAGCCATTATCAGGTCGCCTTCATTTTCGCGGTCTTCGTCATCCATCAAAATGACCATTTTCCCGGCGCGTATATCTTCTAAAATTTCATCAATACTATTGAGTTTCATTTTGGGTTTCCAACTGGCGCTGTAAATAGCGCGCCAGCATATCAATTTCAAGGTTTACCGAATCCCCAGCTTGTAGTATGCCCATGCTGGTGCATTCCAAAGTATGGGGAATTAAATTGACCGAAAAAGCCTGGTCATTATCTATGTGCTTAATTTCATTAACTGTCAGACTAACGCCATCAATAGTTATAGAACCTTTAGGAGCCACTAAAGCTGCTAAAACTTCTGGTAATGAGAACCACATTTGTGTAGAACGCCCATCAGTTTTACTTTGCAGTAAATTAGCGGTGCCATCTACATGCCCGCTCACTAGGTGACCACCTAATTGATCCCCTACTCGCAAGGCTGGCTCCAAATTCAATTTTGTGCCAATTTGTTTCTCTCCCAAACTAGTACATGCAAGAGTTTCGTTGGAGATATCAACACTAAACATTTGTTCTTCGATTTTAGTTACCGTAAGGCAAACACCATGTATGGAAATACTGTCGCCGATAGAAGTAGTAGCTAGATCAAGACCAGTTTCAACGGCAATCTGCATGCGTACATCACCGCCCTCATGGGTCAGGCTTTTGATTCTTCCAATTGCAGTAATAATTCCTGTAAACATTGTATTTCTCAGACCGGGGTCAAGCTTAGGCGGATATCTGCGCCAACTTTACGGATATCTTGCCACTGCCAAGTGCCTACTTCATCCATATTTTGAAGTTCTGGCAATGCCAGCAAACCCGTGGCTTTATCTCCCATTAATTTCGGTGCTTGGTATACAACCAACTCATCAACTAAACCAGCTTGGATAAAACTACCAGCCAGTTGCGCACCAGCTTCAACATGAACTTCATTTATTTGCTGTAGTGTAAGCCAGTCCAGCAATAAGTTTAAGTTAATACCATTTAATGATGTACTCAAAGCCAGGCATTCATGCCCATTATCGGTGCAAAAACTTTGTAAATCTGCAGGCGTATTAACTGCCTGATTTCCAACTATTACCACCTTGCCCGCTTCTGTGAATATGGGGGCAGTGATTGGCGTTTGCCAGTCGCTATCAAGAATTACTCGTAGCGGTTGCCGCTCCATACCTTCTACCCTGGCGGTCAGACGAGGCTTGTCGGCCAGTATTGTGCCAATACCGCTTATGATAGCGCCGCTTCTTGCACGTAATTTATGTCCATCTGCACGGGCCTCGGGGCTGGTTATCCATTTGCTTTGCCCATTTGCCAGAGCAGTTCGACCATCAAGACTACAGGCCAGCTTTACTCGTAGCCAAGGTCGTTGGCGCTCACATGAGCTGATAAAACCTCGGTTTAACCAGCGTGCCTGAGCTTCCAGCAAACCAGTTTCTACTTTTATGCCCGCATTAAGTAATTTTTCTACGCCCTGCCCGGCTACCTCATGATAAGGATCAACCATTGCCACCACTACGCGCTTAACCCCAGCCGCTATTAAGGCATCAGCACAGGGTGGCGTGCGGCCATGATGCGAGCAAGGTTCAAGAGTGACATAGGCAGTGGCACCAAGCGCAAGCTCAGCGGCTTCACGCAGGGCAAATACTTCTGCATGTGGCTCACCAACGCGTTGATGCCAACCGCGTCCAACCACTGCATCAGCGTTTACTAGCACACAGCCTACCTGAGGGTTTGGCATGGTGCTATAGGCTCCGTGTGCGGCTAATGCCAGAGCTTCTGCCATGTAATTTTGCTCGCTGTCGGTGAACTGTTGCATCTATTTAGCTTCTTTGTTTGTTTGGCTACCCAGCAAGGAGCCTTGGCGTTTATCAGTGCTGCCGGGGTGTTCACGCTCCAGCCGCTCGATCTCTTCGCGGAAAGCGTGGACATCTTCAAAACGCCTATACACCGAGGCAAAGCGAACATAAGCGACCTGATCTAACTGGCTCAAAGCCTGCATTACCCACTCGCCAACCAGCTTGCTAGGTAGTTCGCGGGCATCAATCGCCCGAACTTCCTGTAATAGCTGCCGGATTGCGCGTTCAACCTTATCGGTTTCAACCGGGCGTTTTTCCAGAGCGCGATACATGCCCATGCGCAACTTGTCTTCATCAAAAATCTCGCGGCTACCATCTGCCTTGATTACATTAGGTAGTTTCAAGGCGACTGTCTCAAAGGTATTAAACCGTACTTCACAGCTAACACATTCGCGACGGCGGCGAATTTGCATACCATCGGAGGTAACTCGGGAATCGATTACCCGGGTATCAGTATGATTACAGTAAGGACACCACATAGTTCTAGACCTGAGTTTTGTAGACCGGGTAACGAGAGCACAAGGCTACGGCTGCTGCCAGTACATCTGCTGCTACCTTCTCATTGCCCATATTATCGAGCAGGTCGCAGATCATATTGCTTAATTGCTGACAGTCTTGCTGATCAAAACCGCGAGTGGTTACTGCCGGGGTACCTAGCCTGAGTCCGGAGCTTACAAATGGAGATAGTTTCTCACCTGGTACTGTGTTTTTGTTAACGGTGATATTGACTGCGCCAAGAGCTGCTTCTGCATCTTTGCCAGTTATGCCCTTGGCAGTGAGATCAACCAGTATTAGGTGGTTATCGGTACCACCGGAAATTACTTTGTAGCCGCGTTCAACCAATGTTGCTGCCATAGCTCTGGCATTATCAACTACCTGTTGCTGATAGCCTTTGAAGTCATCTTGCAGAGCTTCTTTAAAGGCGACCGCCTTGGCCGCAATCACATGCATTAGTGGCCCACCCTGAGTACCGGGGAATACCAGCGAGCTGAATTTCTTGGTTAGTTCATCATTTTTGCGGGCGAGAATAATTCCACCACGCGGTCCACGCAGGGTTT
>CAZEFU010000253.1:0-3302 GCA_964511515.1 uncultured Wenzhouxiangellaceae bacterium | reverse complement strand
TAGCCATTGATAGCTGAACAATAAACTACTGGGAAATCTAATTGCTCATCAGTAGCGCCGAGGCGATCAAAGAGGTCAAAAGTCTGATCCATTACCCAATCAGGACGAGCCCCATCACGGTCGATTTTATTGATTACTACAATTGGTTTAAAACCCATTTCGAAAGCTTTTTGGGTCACAAAACGAGTCTGTGGCATCGGGCCTTCAACAGCATCTACCAATAGCAGTACTGAATCAACCATTGAGAGTACGCGCTCCACCTCACCACCAAAGTCGGCATGGCCTGGAGTATCTACAATATTAATCCGGTAATCGCCCCAGTTAATAGCAGTGTTTTTGGAAAGAATTGTAATTCCACGCTCACGTTCTAAGTCGTTAGAATCCATCATTCTTTCAGTAGTTTGCACGCGCGCATCGAAAGTGCCAGATTGTTTCAATAACTGATCAACCAAGGTGGTTTTACCATGATCAACATGGGCAATGATGGCGATATTACGGAGTTTAGTAATCATAATCGTGCTTCTATTTGAAAATAAATAGCCGCCATAAAGTCAGGCGGCTTAGCCGATCAAGTATACCGCAATTATGCTTGTGCCGCTTACTGAAATATCACCTGCACTGTATTGCTAAATTCACCCAGCGAATCCCCGGAATTGCGAGTAGCAATATCTGGGGCGCACTCCCTCTGCGTTAATAACCGCTGGCTTGGCCGTCTTTGCGGGACTCGGAGGCGCCGTGGTAGGCTCCGGTTTTTGGGTTTTTTAGGATTGCTTGGTAGCCGCCGTAGGGGCCGCTGGCGGATTCTATTTTGTGGCCGCGGCGGATTAGGTCGCGTACTACCTCGGTGCTGAAACCGGTTTCAAGGTTTACTACGCCACCATCGGTCATTATGCCGCCATCGGGTTGGCTGGAACCGTAGTGGTGCCAGCGGGGGGCATCTCCGGCTTCTTGCAGATTCATGCCAAAGTCAATCAGGTTGGTAACTATTTGCACATGCCCTTGCGGTTGCATGCCGCCACCCATCAGGCCAAAACTAACCCAAGGTAGGCCGTTTTTGGTGATAAAAGCTGGAATAATAGTGTGGAAAGGGCGTTTGCCCGGCTCGAAACTGTTGAAATGATCTTCATCCAAGGTAAATAACTCGCCGCGGTTTTGTAGAATGAAACCAAGGCCAGGCGGGGTCATGCCCGAACCCATGCCGCGAAAATTGCTTTGGATCAGCGACACCATATTGCCGTGCTTGTCGGCAGTAGTCAGGTAAATTGTATCGCCATCACGCAGCACTTCAGGATCACCGCTGGGATAGCTTTTAGCGGCCCTTTTCATATCTAGCAATACTTGTTTCTTTTGCGCGTAATGTTTGGAAATTAGGAATTCAACCGGAATTTCATTAAAGGCAGGATCAGCATAAAATCTGGCACGGTCTTCATACACGATTTTTTTAGCCTCCAGCATCAAATGCAAAGTATCAGCGCTGCCAAAACCCATTTTGGCAATATTGTAAGGCTCCAGAATATTCAAAATTTGCAGAGCAGCAATACCTTGTCCATTCGGTGGTAGCTCCCAGACATCATAGCCGCGATAATTGGTGGAAACCGGAGTTACCCATTCCGAACTATGCAGACTTAAATCTTCATAACTTAGAAAGCCACCATTAGCCTGCATATAATCGGCGATGATATGTGCAATTTCGCCTTTATAAAATACATCACGGCCGCCAGTGGCAATTTTCTCCAGAGTATTGGCAAGGTTTGGGTTTTTCCAGATCTCGCCAGTCGCAGGAGCATGGCCATTTAAAGTGTACTGTTCAAGAAAGCCCGGATACTGCTTGCGCGCAGGAATAGAAAGATTCCAATAATAGGCAATTAACTCCGAAACTGGAAAGCCCTTGCGCGCATAACTAATTGTAGGTGCCAATATTTCGGGCATGGGCAGGCTACCAAAACGCTCATGTAGCTCAAACCAGCCATCCACTGTTCCCGGCACCGATACTGGCAACGGGCCATATTTTGGAATGTTTTGGTGTTGGTTTTCAAGCAACCACTCGCGACTAAGGCCAAGTGGTGAGCGACCACTGGCGTTTAAACCATACAGATTCTGGGTTTCAGCATCCCAAACTATGGCAAACAGGTCGCCGCCAATACCGTTACCGGTTGGCTCCATTAACCCTAAAGCTGCGTTCATGGCAATTGCCGCATCAATTGCATTACCACCCTTGCGCATAATTTCCAGCCCTATTTGGGATGCCAGAGGTTGGGATGATGCAGTCATGGCCTCGCTTGCGATTACTTCTGAGCGGGTAGCGAAGGATTTTCCGGTGACTCGGTCTGCGGCCATGGCTTGAGTGGTGCTAATGACTATTAGTGCAGTAATTATGAGGTATTTCATTGGGTTTTCCTTGCATTTGCAGTGCTTGGCATAGCTTGAGCTGCTGGTGGGTTACGCTGCGCTAACACACCCGACGAAAATTGAATGTAAATTGGTCTACTGATATAGCCCAAAAAGTTGTGGCTTGCGGTACAATATCACAGTTAATCAGTGTGTCGAGAATAAGTCTAAATTTACTATTTTCGTGCGCTGCCCCCGAATTTCATTCCGGCTTGTACTAGTCCGAATACACAATATACAAAATCAGGAGAACTCTGATGAAAGATCCCGTTCGTATTGCCATAACCGGAGCTGCCGGTCAGATTGGCTATCAACTTTGTTTTCGTATTGCCTCTGGCGATATGCTCGGTGCTGATCAGCCAGTAATTTTGCAGTTGCTGGAAATCACCCCGGCTCTTAGCGCACTTGAAGGTGTGGCGATGGAACTAGACGATGCAGCTTTTCCATTATTACAAGGCGTAGTTGCTACCGATGATGCCAATGTAGCGTTTAAAGATACAGACTTTGCCTTGCTGGTAGGTGCGCGTCCGCGTGGGCCTGGTATGGAACGCTCTGATCTGCTCTCGGCTAACGGCGCAATTTTCGGTCCTCAGGGCAGGGCGATGAATGCCCATGCCAGCCGTGATATTAAAGTGCTGGTGGTTGGTAATCCAGCCAATACCAATGCACTGATTGCACGCGCTGCCGCTCCTGATCTTAATCCACGTAATTTCACCGCGATGACACGCTTGGATCACAACCGCTCATTAGCTCAACTAGCTGGCAAAACTGGCAGCCACAACAGTAAAATTCGCAAGATGACAATCTGGGGTAACCATTCATCTACTCAGTATCCAGATATCAGCAATGTAGAAATCAATGCAGCCGAAATTGATGTTGAGAATGATTGGTATGTTGATACCTTCATTCCCGAT
>CAZEFU010000252.1:2916-3303 GCA_964511515.1 uncultured Wenzhouxiangellaceae bacterium | reverse complement strand
GCGATCCAAAGGAAACTTTCGGAAATCTGAAGCTACGCTTTCGGGACCTTGACCTACGTTTACAGCAGATGGAGAAGCATGTGACTTCAAAATCTTTCGACTTTGATCGAGAATTAAAAAGCTAAATTATCTGTCTCAGGTAGTGCACAGTAAATTCACTGCTGATGAAGACAGATCAAATTCTCGCCTTAGATTGTAGTATTTCAGTATTCAGAGTAGTGAAATAGTCTGTATTGCGTTATGATTATCAACCATTTTAAGCAATTCATCCTAATTGTATGACCAATTACAAAATCAAAAGCCCACGCGGCCTCTTTTTGCTCTTTGCTGTGCTATTTATCAGCGGCTGTGGATCTAAAGGCGACCATATCGACAATATCAGTGCAG
>CAZEFU010000252.1:0-2906 GCA_964511515.1 uncultured Wenzhouxiangellaceae bacterium | reverse complement strand
CAAGACGCCAAAGCTGCCGTAACTAACGGCAATTACAACCGTGCAGCCAAACAATATAAGCTATTGCAAAGCCGCTTTCCCTTCGGTCGTTATACTGAACAGGCTCAGCTTGAGCTAGCTTTTGCACAATATAAATTACGCAAACCAGACCAATCTCTGGCAACTCTTGAGCGCTTTATTAAGACCTATCCAGCGCATCAAAATATAGACTATGCCTTCTATCTCAAGGGTTTGGTAAATTACGAAGCTAACTATGGCTTTCTGGCCCGTATATTCCCTTCGCGTGTACGCGATCGTGATCAGCAGGGTGCGCGGCAAGCATTCACCGATTTCAACGAATTACTGCGCCGCTTCCCGGATAGTCAATACGCCCCTGATTCGCGCCAACGCATGGTCTTTCTGAAATCTAATTTGGCAGGATACGAACTTGAGGTTGCCGAGTACTATTTGCGCCGAAATGCCTTTATTGCAGCAGCTAATCGGGCTAGGTACCTTATAGAAACCTACCCAAATACAATTGAAACAGCTGATGCATTAACCGTATTACACAAATCCTACCTTGGCTTAGAGATGCCAGAGCTGGCAGATAGCACCATGGAGGTGCTAGCCCTGAACTTTCCGAATGATCACTATGTCACTGGTCAAAAAGACCGCAGATCGATTTTCGCTTATCTGTGGCCTTTTGACTAAGCTGGCGCTTTAGAACCCTAGATTGAAAACGCAGCAGCACTTCCTTTTTGGTGTGCTGTTTGGTTAGGGGCGGATGTAAGCTCGAAATCTTTACTGTTGAACTGGGTCCCGGATATTGCTGCTCGCAATTCCGGGATGACGGCGCACTCGTCTTCCCGGGGTGCCGAATAGGCGAACCCGGGATCCATGCCATTACTACCCCAAACTCCTAATTACCGCCCAGGGTGAATATAAGCCCTTGGCATTTGCACATCAGTAGGCAAATAACGATCTCGCAACAATGTCTGACGAGAAACCATTTCGGTGTTTACACCATTAATAATTACCGCATCAGCTGCACTGTTAACTTCTAAAGGGTCACCATCCCAAATCACCAGGTTAGCCTTCGCTCCTACCTTGATCTGACCACCAGCATAATTAAAGAACTGCGCCGGTACCGAGGTAATAGCTGCCATAGCCGCCGTATAAGACATGCCATTGGCTACTGCATTACCAGCAAGCTGCCTAATTTTGCGCATATTGTGTGCAGCAGAAGAGCCAGCAGCAGAAAACATCACTTTTACTCCCGCCTGCTGCAATATGGCAGCATTATCTAGGCGCGCTCCGAGGCTATCAAAACTGCCAGGCAAGTTCTGTAGAGGGTCAATCAGAACTGGCACACCAGCCGCCTTGAGCTCTTCAGCAAGCATCCAACCTTCTGTAGCACCAGCAATAGCTGCGTTTAACTTGTGCTTACGAATAAAGCGCAACACTTGGCGAATATCTGCAGCTCTATTGAGCATAAATATTACTGGTTTTTGTCCCCATTGCTTCAATACAGCGCGCCCAGCTTGGCTTAACATGCGGAACTGACCGTTGTTATCGCCACCTCGGCGTGCCTCGGCAAATGCCTGGTTTAAGAGCATAAACTGTGCCGCTCTGGAGCCACCACTATCACCCGTTGCCGCTGCTCCCAGCGAAATAAACAGAACTCGTTCACCCGCAGGTAAACTCTTGCCATCAAGCAATACTGCAGCGCCCTGGCCTTCAATAATGCTACTACTTTGGGTGGGACTAAGAACGGTATACAAAACCCCTTCAATGCGATTTATAGCCACCAGGGAAGATGCAGGGTTATAGGCATAGCCTGGGTAAAACTCAGGGCGAACCTGTTTCATATCCAGTTGACGATCAACAGTAGATGACTCCAGCGAAATCTCTGCCAAACCAACCACACCAAGACCACCAAACAAACCAGGACTAAGGTCTCTGCCTGCAGCCTCAATTACCAGACTCTTGGAGCCTGCTTTCAAGCCCTTGCCAATATCGGCAATCTTGCCATCACGAATCAGAATATCGCTATTTTCCAGCACCCCGGCAGAACCCATGGTGTGAACTCTGGCATTTTTAATCAATATCTCTTGAGACAATAGCGGCACGCTCAGCAACAATAAAAGCAGGCCTACAAATCTTATATAAATACAACGCATTACTTATTCTCCTGCAACAATTGACCAAGCTCAAAATCACTAACCGGTTGAATGGCTGGGTTACTGCGGTCAAAAACTAGCGCCCCATCAATATAAACTTGCTCAGCATGGGCATAAACACTAAATGGGTTTTGGCTCCAAATCACCACATCAGCCATTTTTCCTGGTTGCAAAGTTCCGGTACGATCATCAATGCCTAAAGCCTTGGCAGGATTAGAGGTAATCCAGCGAATTGCCCGTTCCGGCGCAATCTCAATTCCAGCACGATTACCGCGCGACATAGCCTTGGCCGCCTCCTGGTTCAAGCGTTGAATGCCCTCAGAAGAATCTGAATGCACTATCGCGCAACTACCATCAGGACGATCAACAATAGCGATATTCTCTTGAATTCCATCATAGGCCTCTGCCTTAAAACCCCACCAATCGGCCCAGAGAGCGCCACAAACGCCAGCTGCGGCTAATTGATCAGCAATTTTGTAGGCTTCCACCCCATGATGAAAAGCAGTTATTTGATAACCAAATTCCTTGGCCAAATCCAGAATTGTCAACATTTCATCGGCACGATAACAATGCATATGCACCTTTACCTCACCGCGAAGTACTGCACTTAAAGTTTCCATCTTCAAATCGCGTTTTGGTGGCTTGGCCTTCTCGGCATCATCACCACCTTTAGCTAATGCTGCCTGATAGTCATCCAGTGATTTTTGATATTCCTGTGCCTCTGCCCAGGCCTGTCGATAGCCGCTG
>CAZEFU010000251.1:0-3351 GCA_964511515.1 uncultured Wenzhouxiangellaceae bacterium | reverse complement strand
GCAATACTTTGCCTTGCCAATGATCTTGATGACTTACGCGTGCGCCTAGAGCGCACCCTGCTTGCCTACACTTATGCAGGCGATCCCATTTACTTGCGCCAACTGGATGTAACTGGCGCTTTGATGGCATTATTGAGTGATGCAGTCCACCCTAACCTTGTACAGTCGCTTGAAGGCTGCCCTACTTTTATCCATGGTGGTCCGTTTGCTAATATTGCCCATGGTTGTAACAGCGTATTTGCTACAAAAATGGCAATGCATCATGCCGACTGGGCGATAACTGAGGCTGGTTTTGGCTTTGATCTGGGCGCGGAAAAATTCTTTGATATTAAATGCCAGTCTGCTGACCTAGATCCTGCTGCTGTAGTATTGGTTACTACTGTAAGGGCATTAAAACTGCATGGTGGTAAAGCAGCTGATGATCTGGAGCAAGAAGATTTAGAGGCTCTAACACTTGGCCTGGTTAATCTAGACAAACATATAGAAAGTGTACATCAGTTCAATAAACCTGTGGTGGTTGCAGTAAACCGTTTCGCAGCTGATACCGATGACGAAGTAGCCATTATTCGTGAGCATGTAGCTAAGCACGGTGAACGCTTTGCTGAATCGCGACATTTTAGCGAAGGCGGCAAAGGTGCTGAAGAGCTGGCGCGCGCGGTAATCGAAGTTGCGCAAAATGGTCGTCATTTTAAACCCTTATATGAACCATCAGACTCCTTGCCCGAAAAGGTTACTGCCATTAGCCAGAAAATGTATGGAGCGCACGATGTTGCCTTTACCAAAGAAGCTGAGAAAGACCTGCAACATATCCGTCAACTTGGACTAGAGCACCTGCCAGTTTGTATTGCCAAAGCCCCTAGTTCTCTTTCTGATGATCCGCTGTTGCATGGCAGACCAAGAGATTTTCAGGTAACCGTGCGCAATATTCAGATTAGTGCTGGAGCTGGTTTTTTGATAGTTCTGACAGGAAACATAATGCGTATGCCCGGCTTACCGCGAGTACCGGTTGCTACACAAATCTCTCTCAATAAGGATGGCACTATCACCGGAGTTGGCTAAGCTGTATTTAATAATGCATTTGCAAAGGCGGCTCTTGCATTCTTCCGAGTTGCTCACGTAAATTCAAGATTAGATCTTCCCAGTACCTAGGTTCACCAAACCAGGGGAAGGCAATTGGAAATGCTGGATCTTGCCAGCGCTTGGCTAGCCACGCAGCATGATGCAACATGCGTAGAGTTCGCAATGCTTCAATTAAATGCAATTGCTGGGGGTCAAAAGTATGGAACTGGGTGTAGCCATCAAGAACATCTTTTAATTGGCTTTCCATTTCATGGCTTTCTCCAGATAGCAGCATCCACAAATCCTGAATTGCTGGCCCTGAGCGACAGTCATCAAGATCAACAAATAATGGCCCGTCACGCATAAGAATATTTCCGGGGTGACAATCTCCGTGCAGGCGTATAGTTTTGATGTTTCCTGCACGCTCAAATGAAGCCCTGATTGAAGTGAGCAAGTCTGCAGACAAACTTGAGAAAGCCGTCTCTAAATGCATGGGAATCCATTGCCCTGCAAGCAAAGAATCCACTGATTCAACACCAAAGGACTCAACTGTTAGTTCAGGCCGAGTTTTGAATGGATGAATTGCACCAATTGCATGCATTCGCCCCAACATTCGCCCTAACCATGCCCTGGTTTCGCTTTGATCTAATTCTGGTGCATGACCGCCGCGGCGCTCAAACAAAGCGAAACGAAAGCCTTCGTATTGATGCAAGGTTTGCTTATTTATTACTAGTGGTGGGACTAATGGAATATCTGCTGCTGCCAGTTCAAGCGCAAACGAGTGCTCCTCTAATATCTGCTCGTTGCTCCACCTGCCAGGGCGATAAAACTTGGCGATTATTGGGCTTTCACCTTCAATTCCTATCTGGTATACACGGTTCTCATAACTATTTAATGCCAATTGGCAGCCATCACAGGCTAATCCGATAGATTCTACAGATTGTAGGATTGTGTCCGGATCTAAACGGTAGTATGGAGTGGATTGATCATCGAGTATGGCCATTAAGCTATTCTACCTGCTTCCCTAAGCAAGCATATAAATTAACTGCCTTACCCTCACACTTGCAGTGTTGGTCTGTGCAATATAATGTAGGCTAAAGGTAATTAAAATATCAACATCTGTGAGACAGGAATTATATGCGACATTTAATGATAATTTGTTTTCTTCTAGTGAGCCCGCTAAGCCTCGCCACTGAAGATAATAAACCAGCAAAACTATTCAGTAATACTGAAATGATGGAAATCACGCTTACTGGCCCCTGGGCCTTACTCAGAAAGCGTATTGAAGTTGATGCTAGTTACGCTGCACAAATGACCTACCAAGGAATAGACGGACAAGCGCAAACTGTAGATATTGAAGCTGAGCCTAGGGGGAAATCAAGGCGCCATAAAATCTGTGACTTCCCGCCTTTAAAAATCCACCTTAAAAAGAAAAAAATGAAAGACACCGTATTTAGAGGCAATAAAAAACTTCATATGGTTACTTATTGCAAAAACAAAGACAAGTATGAGCAATACTATATAAAAGAGTTTCTTGCCTATCGAATTTATAACCAAATAACTGAACTTAGCGTTAATGTTAAGCCTTTAATGATTGATTTCACCGATAGCAAATCCGGCAAAACCATCACCCGGTTTGGATTCCTAACCGAAGATTTTGACGATACAGCCAAGCGCAATAATCTGCAAAGACTGACCACGCCAAGAGTACATCCAGTTGATATCGACCCACTGCAAACCAGTTACTTCTCCTTGTTTCAATATCTAATTGGAAATCTTGATTGGTCTGCACTGAGCGGGCCAGACAAAGACCGGTGCTGCCACAATGCCAGGCTGATAGGCACCGAAAATACAGAAAAACCCAGATTTGTTATTCCCTACGACTTCGACTCTTCAGGGTTGGTCAATGCCAGCTATGCTCTACCACCAGATAGTGTCCACATAAGAACTGTTAAAACCAGGGTATATCGAGGTTTCTGCGCACATAATCAGGAATTACCCAAGGCTGTCAGTTTGTTTGAAGATAAAAAAGCCGATATTCTAGCTTTATTCAAAAACAGCAAAGTGTTAAGCCCTAATAATCAGAAGTACTTAATTAAGTACATTGAGGATTTCTACGCTACTCTGGCAGACCCAAAACGTTTCAAAAAAGAGATCACTGACAAATGTCGGGGGAAAGCTGTGGCTCAGCGATAGTATTCTGAGCATCACTATCTATAACGACTGGCAATACATCAGATGGTGCCAACATTTTTGCTAAGCGCTGCTTGAGTTGCTTATTGTTATCTGTGA
>CAZEFU010000250.1:0-3351 GCA_964511515.1 uncultured Wenzhouxiangellaceae bacterium | reverse complement strand
CAGAGTGAAAAGCTTTCCTGTTGGGAGAGTCGAATTTCTGTATTTGCATCCATTAAATTTTCACGAATACCTGGATGCTATCGGCCATCAAGCCGCACTCGAGCAATTCACCCAACTGCCCATTAAGCCCGTTGCCCACCAGACACTTTTGGATTTATTCAATCGCTATGTGATTTCTGGTGGTATGCCGGAAATTGTGAATACCTTATCTAACAATAAAACATTGGCAGATTTGCCGAGAGTCTATGAGGGCATTTGGGCGGCTTACCAAAGTGATGTAGAGAAGTACGCCTCCAATGAGACAGATCGACGAGTTATCAAGCATGTGATTGCTACGGCTCACTTGTATATTGATCAGCGAATCAAGTTTCAGAATTTCGGGAATTCCAACTATAGGTCTAGAGAGGTGGGCGAGGCGATGCGCAACCTGAACGATGCGAAAATTATTCAACTCATTTACCCGACTACAGATGTGGAACCACCTGTTAGACCAAAGCTTAGGAAATCCCCAAGATTACAATTTCTGGATACAGGGTTGGTCAATCATGCGCTGGGTATTCAAGCACAAATGCTGGGTGTTGCCGACCTTAGTGACATACTCAAGGGAGCCATCATTCCCCACATGATTACCCAGGAAGTGATCTCACTGAACACGATCAGCTATCACCAACCCAATTTCTGGGTACGCGAAAAGAAACAATCTTCAGCAGAAGTTGATTTGGTTTTTGCTTGCAGAGGCCTGTTGATCCCAATCGAAATAAAATCGGGTCTGGCGGGTACATTAAAATCCCTTCACCAGTTCGTGGAACGGTGCGAGCATCCCTATGCTGTAAGAATATACGGCGGAGAATACCGAATAGAGAAAACTAAAACACCTGGAGGCAAGCCATACATTTTAATGAGCCTGCCTTACTATTTGGGCACGAGGATACCTGAGTATGTGGTGGATTTTGTGGAAAATAATGAGTTGTAAAATGGATATACTTGCAAGCTCCACTTAAGCTAAGTACGGAATCACTGATGAGTACAGTTAACCGATAGTGCTGTGGTGATTTTTACGGTGAAGTGGATCTTGTCTCACTACACTCAGTAAAAAACCTCGCTTATTCACAAGACTGCTTCTGTTCTCGTATTCTAAAACACTCAGTTTTCCAGTTTAAACTCCAGAGTTTGAACCGCCGCGCTTTGAATTGCCTTGCCATCAACCACTTTGGGTTTGAATCTCCACTTCATGATGCTGCGGATTGCTGCCTGACCACATCTTCCTAATCTTTTTGAAGCAAACTATGATAGCTTAGAAGGTCAATATATAAATCTGATAAATACTGGCGTTTGATAAAAGCGGTAGAGGTCTCAAATATAAAGAAGCCTATATTACATAGAATAAAGAGGTGCAAATAATGAAAAAACAAAAACCTATCCAACGTCTATGGATTTTATGCACCAATCAACAGAGACATTGAGCGTACTTTGCGAGAAGGCATATTCGACATGGGAGCTTATGAGCGAATTGGCGATATATTTTTTAGTGATAGTTTTGAATAAACTCTAACATACCAATGTTTACCAAAACAGCAAAGATGATTTCTGGGCTCAAAAGACCCATTCATGACTTAATCAGGGGCTATTTGTTGCTCGATTAGTGGAAAAATAAACCTAAATTCAACACCCGGTCGTTGGTTGACTACATCAATTGTTCCAGCCATGGCCTGGGCCATCTGGTGAACCAGTGCTAAGCCTATGCCGGTACCTGCTGTTTCTCTGGTGACTTCATTTTCACTGCGGTAGAATAGTTTGAAAATCGATTTCATCTGATCTTTTTTAATTCCTGGGCCGTAGTCTCTGACGCTAAACTGAATTTTGTTGCCCTGTAGCTCGCGGCAACTTATGTCGATTGTTTTGTTTTCTGCATCTGCGGAGAATTTAATTGCATTATCTACCAGGTTAAGAATGATCTGGGTAAACCAGTCAACATCAATGTTCACATCCCCTGCAGCGGTGCAGTTCAGGTTTAGCTTGAAGCCTGCGTGTTTTATTTGTGAGCTTACCTTTGATTCTAATAGTGATACTAATTCGCTAACGCTGCTACAGCTTAGCTTGGCCTGCTGTTCATTCCGCGACATCCGTGCCAGTTGGAGAACATTATTAATTAGTCTGGACAAGCGTTCGCTTTCATCAAATATATAATTGTAATATTCGGCCTTTTTATCGTCCGCCGCCCAGCCTTGCTTGAGCATTTCTCCATACATGCGAATTGATGTGAGTGGGGTTTTCAGCTCGTGGCTCACGGCGGAAACAAAGTCTTGTTGCTGTTTGACCAACTGAATTTGGCGTGCCGCCAGCCTATACATTAAATAAAAGCCGCCGCTTAATACCAGGACCAGAATAATTGACTGCATTGCCACAACTTTTACTCCAGGCCCTGGAGGTAATTTGTTGATACTGAAAAGTAGTTCAAACTCCGTGAAGGGTTCATTCAAACGAGTTTGATAGAGTGTTTGACCAGCAAAGCCACTGGAATCGCGGCGGCTGGCCAGATAATTTCTGGAAGCAGGGCCGCTATAGTTGGCGATTGTTTTACCCCGATAGGCAAGCAGCAACTTACTGCTGAGAGACAAACCAGTCTGCTGGAAAGTTGTATTGACAATGTTATCCAGGAATGTATCTGGCTCGATCAACATGCCCTGGATGATTCTTTGCCCATTGCGCCAAACTTTTCTGAACAAAACAAAATGACCACTATCGAGCTGGCTAAATACCAATGGGTCAATTTCGCTCTCGAAAGTGCGAACTGTTAGTTGCGTGGTGCTATTTGGCTTTGCTGTAACTATAGACTCAGCTGCTGCGCCTAGAATGTCTTGCCTTGCTCCGGTGCTATCTGCGTACTCCTGGGTGGAATCAATAACTGGTAATGAGCTTACTTCTTTGCGGGTCTTGTTTAGTGTGTTATTGGCTCGTTCCTGGCGTTTTAGTTTGCTCTGTTGCCTGATGTTGTCTGTATCATCTAATTTGAATTCAGCAAGCTCTCCTAAGGTTTTGGAGAAACTTTCTGCTTCCTCTGGCCTGACCTGCTCCAGCCGGTCAAAGACTTCTTGTGAGATGGCAGCTTGCTCTTTTTTTGCCCTTTTACGGCCAGCAGCAGCTGGTCTGGTGTTAGTTGCTGAATCAATCTCAACTGCCGTTGAGGCAGCTAACTCCTCATCCAGCAGATCGAGTTCAGCAAAATTACCCTCGCGCTCATCTGCGATATCTTTGTCTAGAGAACTTGCTGGCACCGCCAGTAAACGGTTCTGGCTCAAAATTTGATAAATCTGATTTTGCAGGACATTCCTGGAAGATAACTCAGTATCG
>CAZEFU010000249.1:0-3365 GCA_964511515.1 uncultured Wenzhouxiangellaceae bacterium | reverse complement strand
ATATTATCGTTATCAGCATCAACAAATCCGCCCCACTTGGCCGCGTACCAGAGCGGGTCTTTCAATAAGGTAGCACCATTGGTGGTACCTGGTGTAAAGGTTCGAGTATCCACCAAGGGCATAAGATTGGAAGATAGTGGGTGATTAGTAGTCGGATCTGCATCATCATGAGAAGGCCTGTCTAGATAATAATCAGCATCTACAGAAATATTATCAGAGTCGCGAACCAGTAAATATGAGCCATCATTATTCGTACCAGATATCACATAACCTAAATGTTGAATAATCCCTCCAGAGGCATATTCTGAAGTAAGCGTTATGGTTACCGCATCATTATCATCATTGACTTGATACTCGTAAATAACAATTGCATCCATATCATGGTCAGCGCCTTGCTCCACATCTTCGTAATTAATTCTAAATTTTCCATAAGAATCTGTAATTGTTTCTACATAAAAATCAACAATTGTATTGGTTGGCTGAAAATCACCTTCGTCTGGACTTATATTGGTATTTCCACTCCAAAACACAGATTTACCAAATGGAACCAGAGTAATTACATGGCCATTAACCGGTATTTCTATTCTAGGCAATGGAGAGGCTAATGCAACTGCGAAGGTTTGCATATTTTGATCACCTGACTTAGTACTATTTATATCATTTTTGAACCCGTAATAGGCAACACTTGCAGCATAATACCCGCCCTGTTTTGATGGTTCTTCCGGCGCTAGGCCACGAATATCCCCAAAACTAGTGACTGTTTTAGCTGTAGGGTTTGAATCATCATTAATACCTGATTGTCCAATGAATATATTTTGACTGACGCCAAATTCAGTCGCCCAGATATCATTGCCTAGTGAAGAAACATTTAACCCGGAAACATCACCGGTAAAGCTACTGAAATGACTGCCGGGTAATTGATCAGTATCATACGATGGATTTATGTCACTGACAATGAGTGAGAAAGGCTTTGAGCACTCGAGGTTATTAGTGTATGGATCAGCCCAATCCTCATCAGGTGCATGAATTAACCCAGCATAATAATTATCAAAATTACTATTTGTGATCTTGAATTCAGGGGTGGGCGCACCTTTTCCAGAAAAGTATCGTAAAGTTTCGTATTGCATCTCTGCAACAGGGTTCCCCCAAGAACGGCACTGTCCATTATTCATAGGACGGTCAGTGATCCAGCCACAATTGGAGTAACTGCCGCCCCCATATTCCACAATTTTAAATCGGTTTATCGAATCAATGATGCCATTGACTCGACCATCACTATTGTTTATCTGCCCTGTAACCAGGTTTATCTCATTGGTCATGGAAGATATTTTCTTTCTAAGCACACCCCCTTGCATATTATTATCATACGAGCCACTTAATAGTCCAAATAGCATCGTATCATTTTCACCATATTTTTGCAGGAGACCCGTTGGCTTATAATAACCTGAAGCGTATAACCGACAATTGTCCTCCAATAACCCATTATCACAAACCTTAACTCGAACAGAATAATCGGTTATACTCGACGCAGGAAGAGGTACCGACGGTCTATATAAATAATAATTATCCCCTCCCCATAACTCTTGCATACGAAAAGTAATATCATGCAGTCCAGCAGTCAAATAAATAGAGCCTGAATGAAGATTAAGAGCCCAATTGCTATTATTACGACCATGAGGGTCATACCAGGCAGCTACAACATCAGCTGCACCTGTCCCGTCAATCATAAACTCAATAGCATCATCTCCATCTACAGCAAATGTATAATTCCCATCACTGGGAATATTTATTTGACCAGTAAATTTCAAGTAATATAGTTGATTATCATTATGCCAGTGTGTAAATGGAGCATAACCACCTCCAAATGGGTTCCCCTGCCCATTAATATTAGCCATAGGACCCGTGCCAAAATGATTAGCCGCAATAGCATATGTATTTTCAAATGCATGATATTGCCCATGATTCCCTGGTGATTGCCACTCACCAGGCGTTTTCCAAGTAGACGCGGTTAGATTAGAAAACATATCAGGAGGAACAATTTCCCAATTAGAGTTAGTAGCTGGTTTTTCACAAGCAACAGAACTAAATGAAGCGCCGTTTGCACAACTAGAACTTGCAGCTCTCCCTTCTTTCGACAACCATTGCCATACGCGAAACTCCGTATCATTCAAAACCCTTAATAGAGGATTGCTCTGATCTTCATGTATAGTTGTACTAGCAAATAAATGTCTTAAATTGTATCGCGCAGGAAGTGATAAAGGGGTATAATCTGAAATATCATAGCCATCATGTGCAATACTCGCGTATTCCTTACCCCAACTATGTGCATCTTGAGGTATAAGTGCACGTTCCAATACGGTAACCCCTTCAGAGTCTGTGCTACGAGTACCCCCATAAAGTACTTTCCGCATCGCATCGATACGTGTAGTTGTTAAGTAATTAAGAAAATCACCACTCCAATACTGGTTTCCACCTGATTTACATTTTTTGTTTGCCGTTACACTCACTGCTTCAAAACGGCTATTACCCGAACTGTAATTATAGCACTTATAAGAATCAAAATAACCAAAATAGTCAATTGGGGTCGGATTTAAAACCAGGTTATCTTTATATCCCTTATAGCCAATATCAAGAACCCCGTCAGCATTTAAATCCGAAGCATCATTATAAGCCTCATAAAACATTTTATGATCACGCCCCATGACTAACATAGTCAAAGGTGGCGCAGACTCCGATAAAAAAATAGGTGATGTAGCCAAAGCCAGGTTAGTACTTTGTACATTCGTTGATATCAATAAACACAAAATAATAAAACTAACAAAAATTGATTCTTTCCTAACCATAACCACTATCCTTAAATGTTTTATAATCTATTTCTTATAAATACTTTGCAACACAACCACCGCCGAACCTGAGCCACCCTTACCACGAGCAGTAATTCGATAGTACTCCGATGAACCCGAAGGCTGGAAACCAACCACAAGACTCGAACCCTTTGCCACGGGAGCATCCGCTAAATTTTCAATCATATACAACGGTTGCTCACTCACACCTTTAAGGCCAAAATTTGCATTACCCATCGTAGATGTGCATTCTTCACTCTCTTCATCACTGGTCACATCGGTAAAGCATTTATAAGCCCGAATTTTATTATCATTGTCCCAGGCACTATGATACTTCCACCGCTCACCCCCCGTTGAGGAATAAATACAAAGACCATCCTCACAATCTGTCGAAAAACCTGATGAAGTATTGATATTATCCCTTACGTCTTTTTCACCATCCCGTAATGCAGACTCTGCCACTTGAAATGCCAAGTTAATATCCCGCATATTACCTGCCATTTTCTCCTCAAGTAAGGTAGT
>CAZEFU010000248.1:0-3372 GCA_964511515.1 uncultured Wenzhouxiangellaceae bacterium | reverse complement strand
CCGTTTACAAGTTATAGCACCAAATAGAGGGCTAATTATTGATCGTAATGGTGTGCTGCTGGCAGAAAATCAACCTGCCTATAGGCTTGAGATTACTCCTGAAAGGCTGCCCCGAAGGGGCGCAGAAAATAAAAGAATATCTATATACGAGTCACTTACCGCTACTCTAAGTGAGTTAGAAAAATTAGTTGAAATAACTCCAGTACAACAGCAACGGTTGATGAACAGTCTTAAGGTAAACAAGCCTTTTCATGCAATTGCCATACGCCTTTCATTATCAGCAAAGGAGGTTGGCCGGGTGGCGGTTAACCGGCACCGTTTGCCTGGAGTCGAGATTACTCCTTACCTGAATCGTTATTACCCGGGTGGTGAGGCAATGACGCATGTCACCGGTTATGTGGGCAGGATTGATGCTAATGATTTACGTGGCTTTGATGCTGACAACTACCAGTCCAATAGTCATATTGGTAAAACAGGTATAGAGCAGTATAGGGAGAGGCTATTACATGGGACTAGTGGTTATCAGAAAGTTGAAACCAATGTGCAAGGTCGCTTATTAAGAGTGCTGGAACGAAATGACCCACAGGCAGGTCAAGATTTAATTTTAGCCATAGACTCAAGGCTGCAGTTGGCTGCATGGAAAGCAATGGGTGAGTATTCTGGTTCAGTAATTGCGCTCGATCCTAGAAATGGCGATGTTTTGGCGATGGTAAGTAAACCAGCTTTCGATGCTAATTTATTTGTAAACGGAATTAGTCAGGTGGCCTATGATCAAATTCTGAATGCCCCAGACAGGCCACTTTATAATCGTGCCCTCAAAGGGGGTTATGAGCCTGGTTCTACAATCAAGCCGTTTGTTGCGCTTGCGGGGCTGGATGCTGGCCTGATAACCGCCTCTACCCGGGTGTTTTCCACTGGTAAATTTTATCTGCCAGGAGTTGAAAGACCGTACGGAGACTGGAAGAAAGGCGGGCATGGCTGGGTAACTGTACGTTCTGCGCTACAGCAATCAGTGAATACATTTTTCTACGGCTTAGGCGCCAAGTTAGGCATTGATGCAATGCACGATTATATTCAGCAGTTTGGTTTTGGTGCGCCAACGGGGATAGATTTATTTGGTGAGGCAGCCGGCATTTTGCCATCTCGTCAATGGAAGCGTGGACGCAGTAATCAGCCCTGGTATCCAGGCGAGACCGTAATTGCTGCTATTGGCCAAGGTTACAATGTGGCTACACCATTGCAGTTGGTTTCAGCAACTGCGGCTTTGGCAATGAACGGGCAACGGTTTGTACCAAGACTGGTGCGCGGAATAAAAAACCATGGTACTGATGAAGTCCGCTGGTATAAACCAGTGCCTGCTCGCAGTGTACCTGTAGTCAATTCACAAGATTGGGATGTTGTCAGGGGTGGCATGGAAGATGTAGTTAACAGTGCTACTGGAACAGCCCGGGCAATTGGTCTGAATTCGGCTTATACAATTGCGGGTAAATCAGGTACAGCACAAGTATTCGGGCTGGCCGAGGGTGAGAAATATGATGCTAGTAAAATTGACAGGCGTCTGCGCGACAACGCGCTCTTTGTGGCTTGGGCGCCGGTTGAGGAGCCAAAAATAGTAGTTGCAGTTATTGTTGAGCATGCCGATGGCGGCGGTTCGGCAATTGCTGCGCCAATTGCCAAGGTCCTCTTGGATGAATGGTTGCTTGAAGCTGGCCAGTTAGCTAAAAATGAAACAGATGACTTCACTGTGGAGGGGCTATGAAGAACCCCATAATTCCCGGCTGGATAAGCAGACCGCGCCTTGATTATCCATTGCTGATCGCCCTGGTCTTGGTCTCATTGCTAGGCTTGCTAGTCTTATATAGCGCTAGTGACGGGAATCAGCGGCTGGTGATAAATCAAGCTATTCGTTTGGCTGCTGGTTTTTCTGCACTGCTAGTTATCAGCCTAATTCCGCCGCGAATATTTCAATCATGGGCTCCCTGGTTGTATCTTATTGGTTTAGTGTTGTTGTTGGCAACAGTGTGGTTTGGTGAAGGGCGGGGCGCTAACAGGTGGCTAGATATTGGTTTAATTCGTTTCCAGCCCTCAGAGATCATGAAGATAATGGTACCAATGGCGGTTGCAGCATGGCTGCATAACAAGTTGTTGCCACCAGGCTGGAGAGAAACTCTGGTGGCACTAGCGCTTATTGCAGTACCAATGCTGTTGATTGTAAGACAGCCAGATTTAGGTACTGCTTTGTTGGTGGGCATGAGCGGCGCCTTAGTTGTTTTTCTTGCTGGCCTGCGCTGGCGCGCGATACTTGCAGTGTTTGCACTGATCATTGCCACAATTCCGCTATTGTGGATGTTCATGCATGAGTATCAACGCAATCGCGTGCGTACTTTTCTGAACCCTGATGCCGACCCATTAGGGCAGGGCTGGAATATTATTCAGTCGAAAATAGCGGTTGGCTCAGGTGGTTTAACTGGCAAAGGTTGGATGCAAGGCAGCCAGTCACAGCTGGAGTTCATTCCAGAGCATACAACCGACTTCATTTTGGCAGTATTCTCAGAAGAATTTGGGCTACTCGGCGTGCTCGCACTACTGGCGGTGTATTTATTTATTATTGCGCGCAGTTTATATCTCGCAACTCAGGCCAGAGATACATTTTCACGCCTGCTCTGTGGTAGTCTGGCACTGATATTTTTTGTATATGTAATGGTAAATGGCGGCATGATTACGGGTATTTTGCCGGTGGTTGGCGTACCATTACCGCTAATTAGTTACGGTGGCACCTCTATAGTCACCTTGCTGGCAGGATTCGGCCTGATTATGTCAGCTTGGGGTCACCGTAAATTTATACGCTAGGGTCACCAAATAATTTGCTGGAGATAAAAAGTTGAGAAAAATAAAAATGCTCGCTATTACAAGTATGCTGGGACTGTTAGTTTGCAGTTTAGCTATAGCTGAGTCTGTGCCCGTTGAAGCGCGTCCGGGCCAAGCTGAATTCGTTGAGCGTGTTGTTGCTACTGGTAAATATAGTGCAGAAGAGGTAAATGCAATTCTGGATGCGACTGAGCATAAGCAATCTATATTGGATATCTACAAACGCACGGCAGAATCTAAGCCATGGTTTACTTATCGACCAATCTTCATAACCAAACAACGTTTAGATGAAGGTATGGTATTTTGGCGCGACAATCAGGAAGCTATTAGTGCGGCATCAGCTAAGAGCGGAGTTGAAGAAGAAATAATAGTTGCCATCATTGGAGTGGAGACATATTACGGCCGTATTTTAGGGAATTACCGAGTTATTGATGCCCTCACAACCTTGGGCTTTCACTTTAAGCGCAGGCAGGAATTCTTCTCTAAAGAACTGCTTGAGTATTT
>CAZEFU010000247.1:1357-3376 GCA_964511515.1 uncultured Wenzhouxiangellaceae bacterium | reverse complement strand
AATAGTTTTTTTGCTCATCTGTTCCATATTTCAAGATTAACTCAGCCGGACCCAATGAGTTTGGTACAGATACCAGCGTGTTAGCGACCTGGCTAACACCAGCAATTTTACCCAGCACAGCGCGATGAGCTAAGGCTGAATAGCCTAAGCCACCATACTCTTTCGGAATAATCATGCCGAAAAAGCGATTGTCTTTAATAAACTTCCAGCATTCAGGGTTTAAGTCGGCATCAACATGGGTGATTTCCCAGTCGCGCAGCATATCGCAAAGTTCTTCAACTGGCCCATCCAGAAATGCTATTTCCTCGGCGGTAAGAGTTGGTGTATGCATCTGCTGGAGCTTGTTCCAGTCAGGCTTGCCACTAAATAGTTCGCCTTCCCAGCCAACAGTACCTGCATCCAGAGCGACTTTTTCAGTTTTAGAAAGCTCGGGCGTCATTTTGCGGTAAATTTTGAGAAAGGGACCTGAAATCCATTGCTGGCGTAGTTCTGGGCTGTTGAGGAAAAAGACCAGAGCAACTGAAATAGCAGTTAACAACCAGAAGCCCAAAGAGGCCATAGCGCCATTGAGGGCGAATAAAGCAATTACTGCGGCAATCCCTAATGACCACTTTTGTATATTTGTGGTCAGGAAAGAGGCAATCAGACTTACTGCAATTAGACTAAGCAACATACTTAAAAACATTATATTTCCTTATACTTACTGTGCTGAGAGGCCAATTCCTGTGTTTTAGGAGTGGCTCTCCAGATAAAATTCAATTACTAATGTTAAAAGTATGTTCCTCTGCGCGTATAATGTCAATACGCATGCGTATGGAGGATACCAAGATATATATTTAAATGCAGATTGACAGCTGCTGATGCTGTAGCGACAATCGTTCAGGTGAGAGACAAGAATACAAAGAAACTATTATGACCAGCCTAAACGCCCCATGCCCCTGTGGCAGTGGTAAAAAGTTCAAGCGCTGCCATGGTAAATCGCAAGCTAGTACAGCTTCGGCAGCTGTTGGCGTGAAGTCGCCGCAGCAATTATTAGAGCAGGCGCGGAGTTTGCGTGCTTATGGGCAGCTCGAAGCTGCTCTACGTTTGGCTAAGCAGTTACCACCAGGAGCTGCACGTTTTGAGCTGGAAGTAGAAATATTGCAGCAACTGGGCGGTGAGGGTCTGGTCAAAGCAGAAAAAGTCCTGAGTAAATGGCAACAGATGGATCGCACAAACCCTGATCCAATATTCAGGCGCATGGTTATTGCCTGGCAGCAAGTTAACTGGCAAGCAGCCCTCAAGTTAGTTGCTGATCTCGATAACCGCCCGCACCAGTTAAATGAATATTACCGTGCTGTTGCTTTACACAAGGCTGGCCAGCTTGAGGCTGCAATGAGTTTTTACCAATTGGCGGTGAGTAAGAATTTAGCTATAGATTTAACTCCAAAAGAGCTAAACCTTGAAGCTGCTATCCAGATGTATGAAACAGCGGCAGGTAAATATCCAGGTAATGACAGTGTTGATGAGGAAGCCCTGCGAGATGCTGAGGCGGAGTACTTGTTGTTATTTAATGCGCTAGAAGACTGGTGGCAAAATAAGACGGACATTACAAGACTAAATTCAGAGCAGTTAGGCCGTTATGTAAATGCTATTTATAACCTTGGTTGCAGGGATCAGGGTTGCTATGGTCGGGCAGCTTCAGCATTAGGTCATTTTTCGCGGGTTTTGGAGTTACAGCCAGACCACTTGTTAGCCCTAAGCAATCGCTTATTTACCCAAAACTATTTACCTCAAGCACCTTTAGATAATGCAGCTGACCATTTTGCTGCAGGTCGCACGCTACGTCAGAAGTTAGGCAATGCCAAGAGTGATTTTAAACCTGAGGCACTCGGCAATAGACAGCTGCGAGTTGGTTATTTATCTGCAGATTTTCGGAAGCACTCAGTAGCATATTTTATAACCCCGGTACTGGAGTCACATCAGCGACAACAATTTGAAATATTCGCATACTACAATCAGCGCCAGAAAGATGCTTGG
>CAZEFU010000247.1:0-1347 GCA_964511515.1 uncultured Wenzhouxiangellaceae bacterium | reverse complement strand
AAAGCCGTAGATGTTTTCAGGCCAGTTGCTGATATGAGTGACAGCGACCTCTACCAGCAGATACTAGATGATCGCATAGATATATTAATTGACTTAAATGGCTATTCGCGCGGCCATAGAGTTGCTGTTTTAGCTCGCCGGGCAGCACCAATACAAATGAACTGGATCGGCTACCCTAACACCAGCGGCTTAGATGTTATGGATTATCGAATAGTCGATCAAGTCACTGACCCGAGCTCATCAGCTGAGCTATTGTGCAGCGAAAAACTATTGCACCTGCCAGATGTATTTTCGGTTTATACACCACCAGAGACTCTGCCTGAGCTAGCAGCGCCTAGAGCGAATGACCGAGCTTTTGTATTCGCCAGCTTTAATCACATGCTCAAACTGAATCGAGAATTGCTAGAGCTTTGGAGTGAAATTCTGGAAGCAGCTCCAGGGGCTCGGCTACTAATCAAAAATGGCTTAGTCGATAGCCCTACCTCCAGGCGTGATCTGCTAGCTGATCTAAAAGCAGTTGGAATAGACACAGACCGAGTCGAACTAATAGGCAGAGTTCCAAGCAGTGCAGATCACCTAGCTTGCTATCGCCAAGCTGATTTACTGCTAGATAGCTTTCCTTATAATGGTACTACTACCAATTGCGACAGTTTTATTATGGGCGTGCCGGTGCTTACTATTCTTGGTGAGTCTCACATCAGCAGGGTCACTGCCAGTCAGCTAACGGCGCTCAATCTGCAAGAGTTTATCGCGGCAGATAGGAGTGATTATGTCGACAAGGCAATCGCATTCGCAAGAAATCCAGTTAAACTTACCCAATTGAGCCTAAATCTACGTCAGAGGATGCAACAAAGCGCATTGATGGATGCAGAAAAATTGACTCGTGAACTGGAAACATTATTGCTGCAATCTTGGGTACAATATGAATCTACTTAGGGATACACATATGTTAGTAAGAGTTAATAATGACTAAGTCAGAAAAATCCGAGAAAGAAAAACTTAGCGTTGCCGACTGGGAGCGTGCTGCGCTGGAACTAATAGCCGAGGAAGGCGTAAATGCGGTGGCCGTGGAAAGCTTGGCCCGGCGTATGGGTATCACCAAAGGCAGTTTTTATTGGCACTTTCCAAACCGTCAAGCCTTGATTGAACAATCCCTATTGCGTTGGCAGGAGCACGATGAGCGAAATCTACAAATTTTGTGGAAAAATATTGATGATCCACGCGAACGCTTAATTTTATTTTTCCGGCGCAGCTCCCAAGTAAACCAGTTGACTCACGATGTATATGCAGCATTATGTTTTGCCGCCGACCATCCGCTTGTTGAGCCTGTATTGGCTGCTGTTGCCA
>CAZEFU010000246.1:0-3394 GCA_964511515.1 uncultured Wenzhouxiangellaceae bacterium | reverse complement strand
CCACCTGGATGGAGGCGAATAAATTTGCTGCGGGTAACTGGAAAAAAGCCCATGCGCCAGAAAAATTATTACAATGGGTTTTGCGCTTCCATGCCTGGCGACGGGGATAATGGCTGACTTTGTTTAGTCAGTGGTAAAATTTTGGGTTCGAACATCGGCTACCAGTCTGTTCAGGGTATTTAGAAATTTGTGTGGATTGCGTAAGAGGCTATCAGAAAAGGCATTATAGATAGGATAATTTTTCTGATTTCCTGAGCATAGGTGGTTATTCATGGACAATTTATTTGGGTTGGCGCAGAGCAACTGGTTGGCGGGTTGAGCTAATCGTACGAGCTTGTTACAAACAACAACCCCGTCATAAAGACGGGGTTGTTAGTGCAATATTTATTATTTTGTTTTATATATTCCTGCGCCGTCTATTGATGAAGCCCAGCCCTACTAAGCCAAGCCCAATTAAAGCGATGGTGGAGGGTTCAGGGACGGCCCTTGTCTCTAAGCTGAAGTATGCAATGCCGCCGGTTTGGCCTGAGAAGTCGAGCCACAAGTTTCCGCTATCAAGTTGTAACCCCGTTACAGCCATGGTGCCGCCGGTGTAAGAGGCTGACAGGATGGAGGGTCCACTTAATATTGTAAGCAGGAACCCGTTGAATAACGAGTAATCCCAGCCAATGCCGCCAGTATCGACGCTCATTATGGAATCAGAAATATCAATTGCGACCGGACCAAAACCAGAGCAACTACTCGCGTATTCGACCCCACTACCGACAGTCGCGCTCCCGTTGCTGCAATAGAAACTCGCCTGATCTGGGTAATAGAAGGTCACATCTACATCAGCACCGATTAGCGTTGCGTTTGCTGCTGTCGGTATAGCCAGCAGGATCGCAGCAAGAAAGCCCAGCATTTTAAGAGCCAGGAATTTATTTTGGTATTGCAAGGTTACCGATTGTAATTTGCTCATGACAATTCTCCATAGCTGTTTTGTTTGTGTCTATACTTGAAGAAGCAAGCGTTATGCCACAGCTCGTTTTTATAAATATTGCACATATAATTCAATGACTTATGGTGGCCTGCATTGTTGGCTATTAGAATGCCTTACGACAAAATGTAAAAAATTTTGACATGTTATTAGACGCATTTCGCGCCAAAAATGCATAAAATGTGACGCTTTAACAAAATAATTGATAGATAACAAAGAGTTAAAAAAACAGGTTGGGATCGTTTCACCTGGGAGAGAGACAATACACCGTAAAATATCATGACACATGCCTGATACTTAGCTTAATTTTTGTGGTTTCAATACTTAAGATTACAAACCACCGCAGATTAACGCTTACGTAATTTACCCACAAATACGTTGTCTTTCTCAACGTGTCAGAGCATTTACTGGTTTTCTTGTAAAACGATTTGAAGGGAAATTCTATTGGGACGTGTATCTTCAGTGATCAACATAGATTTCATTATCTATCTGCATCAAATCCCGAAAATGCTATCCCTGACAGTTTTGATAATTCGTGATTAAAGGTTGCAAGATCATCTTTATTAAACTCGTTTAGATGCGAATGCCCGCATGCTCTTGCCATCACCTGCATGAGCTCAACAGAAGATTCAAAGAAGTTTGCCAGTCGTTGTGCAGCATTATCAATATTGATCCGCTTACGCAGTTCGGTTTTCTGTGTGGCGATACCTGCAGGACAATTGTTCGTGTTGCATATCCTTGCGGCAATGCAGCCAATAGCCTGCATTGCACTGTTAGAAATGGCTATGCCATCTGCGCCCAGGGCCAGGGCTTTAACAAAGTCACTGGGTACGCGTAAGCCGCCGGTGATGATCAGTGTGACTTTGCCGCTGGCGCCCTGTTTATCAAGATAATGCCTTGCGCGCGCCAGTGCTGGTATGACAGGAACACTGATGTGATCACGAAACAGTAAAGGTGCTGCGCCAGTTCCACCGCCTCGGCCGTCGAGAATGATGTAGTCGGCACTGGCCTGCAATGCAAATTCAATGTCGTGTTCAATATGGTTGGCGCTGAGTTTAAACCCAATGGGGATCCCCCCCGTTACTTCCCTGACTCTATCGGCAAAACGTTTAAAATCATCAGGTGTAGTCAGATCATTGAACGTGGGGGGTGAAATTGCAGACTCGCCTTCTGGGATACCACGGACTTCAGCAATTTTACCAATATTCTTCGCAGCGGGCAGATGTCCTCCTGTTCCCGTTTTAGCGCCTTGTCCGCCTTTGAAATGAAAAGCCTGTACTTTTTCAAGTAAGTGTTCATTATAGCCAAACATGGCGCTGGCCAACTCATAGAAGTAGCGGCTGTTAGCTTCCTGCTCTTCAGGGAGCATACCGCCTTCCCCTGAACAGATACCAGTATTTGCTAACTCAGCCCCTTTGGCCAGCGCTATCTTTGCTTCTTCTGATAAGGCGCCAAAACTCATATCTGAAACAAATATTGGAATAGTTAATTCCAGCGGTTTCCTGGCTTCTGGCCCGATAATCAGCTTCGTAGCAACATGAGCATCTTCCATCAGTGGTTTCCTGTGAAGCTGAGCAACCATAATCTGAATATCATCCCAATGAGGCAATTGATTTCTGGGTACCCCCATTGCATCCATTGGTCCATGGTGACCGACGCTGGATAATCCTTCTTCCGCCAACTGATGTATTAGTTCCAGCGTTGGCTCTTCACTGGTTGCGCGAGGTTTTGGCATAAGGCTTTCATCAGAAGCGATCCCCGGACCTTCTTTAGCAACTTGATCATTTGAAAATTGTTGATGCGTTCCATCACAGAAAGGAATATTGCGGGAATGCTTACACGCACAGAGATAAGCCTCTCCATCTTGCTCTGATACCATAACTTTGGGTGTATAGCTTGTTCCTACATGTGAGCCATCACAAAAAGGCTGGCTTTTAGATTTGCCACAGGTACAGAAATGATATTCCTGCCCTTTGGAAAGACTGACTTTCACCGGCTTGTTGTCTGCAATAACTGGATTTTTCATAGTGACCTAATTTATTAACACGCTGCTGTAAATAAAAGCTAATGTTTGTTTTGGGGCGCTGGCTAATTATGACTATAACAAACTGAATGCCTACTTCCAGTATCAGCTCGTCACATGCGCTAATTGTTCTGAATGGTTTTGAGTCCAGGTTGTGTCATGCCTGCCCAGGCTATGATTTTAGATGACGTTCTTTCAGGCGCAGGTAATGTTGTGCAGAATAACGGATGAATTCCTTTTCATCCTCACTCAATGCGCGTACTCGTCGCGCCGGAGAGCCCAGCCAGAGATAACCGCCTTCGAGTTCTTTGCCCGGAGGGACTAATGAACCTGCGCCAACCATCGTGTCTGAATGAATGATGACGCCATCCATAATGGTGGCGCCCATGCCAATA
>CAZEFU010000245.1:0-3446 GCA_964511515.1 uncultured Wenzhouxiangellaceae bacterium | reverse complement strand
AAAATGCTTGCCAATCAGCGCTACTTGCGTTATAACTTCGTGCCTTTTCAGGGACATCTGCCCCTAAACTAACAAATGTCAGTTAAATCAAGCAGATAAAATAATCCTAATTTGGAGATTATCAGCGAAATGAATGAAAAACGCGTGAGCTTGCCAAAAGGCTATAAACCTAAGGTTAGTGAAGAGTATATGAATCCTAAGCAGCTGGAGTATTTCTACCAGAAGCTTTGTGTGTGGCGGGATGACTTGGTTGAAGAGTCACAGCAAACTATTAATAATTTGAAAGGTGAGGTTCGTGATGTCAGTGATGAGGCAGAACGAGCTACTCGTGAAACCGAAAATAGCCTTGAGCTAAGAACTCGTGACCGCTATCGCAAGCTTTTGAATAAAATCAACAAAGCTCTAATTCGAGTGGATGAAGGCAGCTATGGTTACTGTGATGAAACCGGTGAAGAAATAGGCCTTGCCAGGCTAGATGCACGGCCAATCGCAACTTTATGTCTGGATGCCCAGGAACGCTGGGAGTTACGCCAGAAACAGATGGGCGAGTAGCCAAATTTAGTTTTTTATACAAATAAAATCTGGCGATAGGGCTCTCCTGTCGTCAGCTATTTCTACACATCAATGAATTACCACTCTTTTAATAATACTTTAAAGTATAAAAAAACCTTGGGCAATTGTTAAAAATTTGCTAAACTAGTCTCGAGAGACTTGTCTATCTCTACCTGATACTGAGGGGAAAGATCAGCCTTTGCAAACCTTTATTAATTTAATAGTGAGAATAGCAGTGAAGACTAAAATTTTAAAAATCGTTTTTTTGTGCACCATCTTAGGTGCCACCACAGCACAGGCTGGTGATTATACCGACGGTCGCGTTTATATAGGCGTTTCTGGTGGTGTATATGCACTGGATAGTGATCGCAGAACTGATGGCCAAACACCTTTTTGGGGTTTGAATGTAGGTAGGTTTTTCACCGACAACCTGAGTTTTGATATCGAATACACTCGGGTAGAAACCAATTTTACTCAAGCATTTATTGTAGAAAACAACCTCAATGGTGCCAATGGAGTTTACAACAATGATGATCTAACCGTAATGGGTCGTTATCACTTTGGCGAAGATGACGGATTCCGTCCATATATAGCCTTTGGTATTGGTGCATTTGAACATCGTCATATGTTTGATGAGCGCACCGATATGAGTGCAACTCTTGGCATTGGTCTGCAGAGCGACTTTAAAAAATCCGGTCGCTTATTTAGTCGTTTTGAGATTGCATCGCGTTATGTTGCAGACGATAAATCTATACCAGGTGTTAGTAGTTATACAGACACCATGTTCCGCGCTAGTCTGAATGTCAAACTTGGTGCAGACCCACGTATTGCACAGGTTGTTGAAGTAGAAGCTGTTGTAGAAGATGGCGATGCGGATGGCGATGGCGTACCAGATAGCCGTGATCGTTGCCCTAACACCCCAGCTGGTGTTGCGGTTGATCAGTATGGTTGCTCACTCGATAGTGACGGCGACGGCGTACCTAATACACGTGACAAGTGCCCAGACACACGCGCTGGTGCAGTAGTTGATCTTGATGGTTGTGAAGTTGAAGCTGTAATTGAGCTGAAAGGTGTTCACTTTGATTTTGATCGTGCAACTTTGAAACCTG
Organism: uncultured Wenzhouxiangellaceae bacterium; assembly: GCA_964511515.1. GTDB lineage: Bacteria > Pseudomonadota > Gammaproteobacteria > Xanthomonadales > SZUA-36 > SZUA-51. The sequence goes on along the minus strand of CAZEFU010000245.1, from coordinate 1,785 downwards.
AAGCTGCAGCGATTCTTGATCAGGCAGCAGCATTGCTTGCTGACCATGAGAGAGTAATGGTTGAAGTAGCTGGCCATACAGATAGCGTTGGTTCTGATAGTTACAACCAAGGTCTGTCTGAGCGTCGTGCTAACACAGTACGTGATTACCTGATGGGTAAAGGCATTAGTGCTTCACGTCTGACTGCCGCTGGCTATGGCGAAGCTCGCCCAGTAGCAACAAATGACACGAAGGATGGTCGCCATGAGAACCGTCGTGTAGAACTGGTAGTATTAGATCGTTAAGATTAGCCAGTATTAGCAATAAGAAAAAACCCCGCCATCTGGCGGGGTTTTTTTATATGCGCAAATACTTGGGCGGTATTAACCGTTACTAGGCATGTTCTGCATGCCATTTTATTGTCGCCAACATACTGGCAAGGCCATTGGCGCGGGTAGGGGATAAGTGTTTGCTGAGGCCAATCTTATCTACAAACCAGGGCTTGGATGCCAGAATTTCAGTGGCATTGCGACCTGAATAAATTTGTAATAGCAAAGCGATCAGACCAGAAACAATAGCTGCATCACTGTTAGCGCGAAAGTGGAGGATGCCCTCATCGTTGTTTGCTACCAACCAAACTTGTGATTGGCAACCACTAACCAAATTAACCTCAGTTATATCTTCAAGCGGTAGTGCTGGCAGTTGCTTGCCTAAATCAATCAAATACTGGTAGCGATCCATCCAGTCATCAAAGAATTCGAAGGTATCTACAATGTCTTGTTGTACGCTATCAATACTCATAAGCGCCAACGGGTACCATCTGGGCTATCTTCGAGCTTCACACCCTTATCTATCAGCTCATCCCGCAAGCGGTCAGCTAGGCTAAAGTCTTTGGCAGCCCGGGCTGCATCGCGCGCCTCTACCATTGTTTGGATAGCATCGACTTCGAGATTACACTGCTTCGATAGCCAGTTATCCGGGTCTTGTTGCAGCAGTCCAATAAGTGCGCCGGCTGCAAGTAAATCAGCCGCCGCAGCTTGCTTGGCCTCGGCTTGCTCTTGTTTGCCAATCTGGCGTGCCAAGGCATTTAATTCTGCCAATGCTTTGGGCGTATTAATGTCATCTTCCAGCGCCGCCATGAATTTGGCAGGAACCTGATCGGCACTACTAAGAGTAAGCCCAAGTTCTTTTACGCTGCGCAAACTGGTGTACATTCGATCCAGAGTTTTTTGACAGCGTTTAGTTTCTGTATCCGACCAATCCAATGGTTGCCGGTAATGCGCGGACAAGAGTAAATAACGTAAAGTTTCACCCGGCCATGTTTCGAGCAACTCGTTTACTGTACGGGTATTGCCTAAAGATTTAGACATCTTGCGTTTATCGGCTGTAACAAAGCCATTATGGAGCCAAAAATTTGCCATAGTTTTGCCGCCGTGGGCGCAAACGCTTTGGGCGACTTCGTTTTCATGGTGAGGAAACACTAAGTCTTGGCCGCCGCCATGAATATCAATTGTTTCCCCCAAATGTTTTGCAACCATGGCCGAGCATTCAATATGCCAGCCCGGTCTGCCCCAGCCCCAGGGGCTGTCCCAGCCAGGTTGTGGCTTGGTTGATGGTTTCCACAGCACAAAATCTGCTGGGTGTTGTTTGTAAGGCGCAACCTCTACTCGGGCACCGGCGATCATATCTTTTAATTTACGCCCGGAAAGCGCGCCGTAATCGGTAAAGCTTTCAATCGCAAATAATACATGTCTCTCGGCAACATAGGCATGGCCACCGTTTATCAACGTTTCAATCATGTGAATG
>CAZEFU010000244.1:0-3469 GCA_964511515.1 uncultured Wenzhouxiangellaceae bacterium | reverse complement strand
CGGCTGCCAGTACTTGATCATCTTGGTCTTCTTGGTGATAGCCAGGTACGCAGGCAACTCCAGCGGCCTCCATAGCAATTTTGGCGGCAGCTTTGGAGGCCATTAGCTCGAGCACATCAGCACCTGGACCAATAAATATCAAACCAGCGGCTTCCACTTTACGGGCAAAACCTGCATTTTCGGAGAGAAAGCCATAACCTGGGTGAATGGCATCGGCACCTGAATCTTTAGCGGCTTGAATTACTTTATCAGTATCAAGGTATGAAGCGGTAGCCTCTGAGGCACCAATTGGCAGTGCCAGATCAGCCTGCTTAACATGCTGGGCATAGCGATCAGCTTCTGAATAAACCGCAACACTGCGCAGCTTGAGTAGTTTGCAAGTTTTAATAATCCGGCAAGCAATTTCGCCGCGATTGGCGATCAAAACCGTGTTGATTTTCGCAATTGAGGCAATCATTATTTCTTTGGTCGCCAGGATGGTCTGCGTTTATCAAGAAAAGCTGTTATTCCTTCCTGACCCTCTGTTGAGACTCTGAGCTTGGCGATCATAGAGGCAGTATTTTTATCCAGAAGTTTTTGTTTTTCCTGGTCATTGCCGGCCATAGCAAAGATTAATTGCTTGGCAAATATACTCGCTACTGGGCCTGCTGCCAGTAGTTTGTTTATTTCATCGTTAAGCAGTTGCTCAAGTTCATCTGCTGGGCAGCTTTGGTGAATTAAACCAATTTTAACTGCTGCATCTGTATTGAATCTGTCGCCATTGAGAAAATATCGTCTTGCAGCAGCCTCACCAATGCGGCGGACTACATACGGGGAAATTACTGCTGGTACTAGGCCGAGCCTGGTTTCGGTTAAGCCAAATTGGCAGTCATCTACAGCCAGAGCGAGGTCGCAACAGGCAATTAACCCAATGCCACCACCAAAAGCTGCGCCATTAACTTTTGCAATGGTGGGCCTTGGGAAATAATTAAGTGTGCGCATTAGCACAGCCAGTGCCATAGCATCTTGTTGGTTCTCGATATCGCTGGCATCTATCATGGAACGCATTTCGTTCAGGTCAGCGCCTGCACAAAAAGCTTTGCCGCTGCCGGTAATAACCAGTGCGCGCAGGCTTGAATCCTGCTGCAGCATCAGCAGGGCTGAAGTTAACGCTGCTACAAGTTCAGCATTAAAAGCATTGTGAACATCTGCCCGTTTCAGGGTAAGTGTAACCACACCGTTTTTATCTTTATGTTGGCGTAAAACCTGACTCATTTATACATTACCTTTTATTTTTATCTGATCAATTATTGGCGCATAACTACATTCTAAACACGCCCATGCGCCCTGGTTTAATAGTCGTGTTTTGGGCGGCAGATAAAGCCAGGCCTAAAACTCGCCTGGTATCCAAGGGGTCGATAATTCCATCATCCCAAAGCCTGGCGCTGGCGTAATATGGATTGCCTTGTTCTTCATATTGTTGCTCAATGGTATTACGAAACTCGGTTTCTGCATCCGCATCCCAATCTTTACCACTGGCTTCAAGAGCATCGCGTTTAACTGTTGCCAGTACTGCTGCAGCTTGCTCTCCACCCATAACTGAAATTCGTGCATTTGGCCACATCCACAACATTCGGGGTTGGTATGCACGGCCACACATGGCGTAATTTCCAGCTCCAAAGGAGCCACCAATAACTACAGTGAATTTAGGCACATGGCTGCAGGCAACCGCAGTTACCATCTTCGCACCATCCTTTGCAATGCCGGCATTTTCGTACTTCTTTCCTACCATAAAACCAGTGATATTCTGTAAGAAGACCAAAGGAATATTACGCTGATTGCATAATTCTATGAAGTGCGCACCCTTGAGTGCTGATTCAGCAAATAAGATGCCATCGTTGGCAACAATACCTACTGGGATGCCTTCAATATGGGCAAAGCCACAGACCAGAGTCTTACCATAACGGGCTTTGAATTCATGTAACTTTGAGCCATCAACTAGGCGCGCAATAATCTCATGCACATCAATCGGGTAACGGCTATCGCGTGGCAGCAAGCCATAAATCTCATCAGCGGGGTAGGCTGGTGGCACGGCAGTTTGGGTTTTTAGTTGCTCAGGTTTTATACGATTGAGATTCGCAACTGCCTCACGCGCTAATTCAAGTGCGTGATCATCATTCTCAGCTAGGTGATCAGCAACCCCAGATAAGTGCGTATGAACATCCGCGCCGCCAAGGCTTTCTGCATCCACTTCCTCGCCGGTTGCAGCTTTTACCAAGGGTGGGCCACCGAGGAAAATAGTGCCCTGATTGCGAACAATGATTGATTCATCACTCATGGCTGGAACATAAGCCCCGCCAGCAGTACAAGAGCCCATAACAATGGCTATTTGCGGGATGTTTTGTGCCGATAAACGAGCCTGATTATAGAAAATTCGTCCAAAGTGATCCCGATCTGGGAAGACATTGTCTTGTTCCGGCAGGTAGGCTCCACCTGAATCCACCAGATAAATACAGGGCAGATTATTTTCTGCTGCTATTTCTTGTGCGCGCAAATGTTTTTTTACTGTGATCGGAAAGTAGGTTCCGCCTTTTACTGTTGCATCATTGGCAACCAGCATTACTTCTTGTCCGGCCACCCGGCCAATACCGGTGATAATTCCGGCACCAGGGGAGGCATCGGCGTACATGCCACCTGCGGCTAATGGAGATAGTTCCAGAAAGGGACTGCCAGGATCAAGAAGTCGGTCGATGCGTTCGCGCGGTAGTAATTTACCGCGGCCAAGGTGCTTGGCACGAGCTTTTTCGCTACCGCCGAGGGCAGTAGAGCTTAGTTTTTTACGCAGATCTGCAACTAGCTCGCTGCAATGTCTATGATTGGCGAGATAGTCCTCGCTGTCTGGTTGAACCTGGGTTTTTATCAGCGCCATTATTGTTCTCGTTAATTCAGTTCTGAATCATATCACGCCAGTTCAATGGCGATTGCAGTGGCCTCGCCGCCACCGATACAGAGGCTGGCAATACCGCGTTTAAGTCCGCGTTGTTGCAAGGCATTTATTAATGTAACTACTACACGCGTACCAGAGGTTCCAATGGGATGCCCCAACGCACACGCGCCGCCGTTTACATTAACTTTATCTGGATCAAGGCCAAGTTCTTCAATAGCAGCCATGGTGACAACTGCAAAGGCTTCATTGATCTCAAACAGATCAACATCATCTATTGCCCAGCCAGTTTTTTCCAATAATTTTTTAACCGCACCAACGGGCGCTGTGGTGAACCATTCAGGTTCTTGCGCATGAGTGGTATGGGCAATAATGGTTGCCAGAACTTCACTATTTGCAGCAGTAGCTGCAGACTCGCTCATAACTACAACGGCAGCTGCGCCATCGGATATTTTCGAGGCATTGGCGGCGGTCACTGTGCCATCTTTACGGAAGGCCGGGCGCAGAGTGGGAATTTTATCCAGTTTGCAACGAGGTGGTTCTTCA
>CAZEFU010000243.1:0-3491 GCA_964511515.1 uncultured Wenzhouxiangellaceae bacterium | reverse complement strand
AAATCACCAATGTTCAAGAAGCAATCGACTACGTTAAAACAGCAGTTTAATTGCGCAGTAATACTCAGCGACCGACCAGTAATCTGGTCGGTCGTCGCTTTAAGTCAAAGCATTAAATGAGTGAGACCTGACCAACAAGCCATTATTCCAGCCGGAATAGGCTGCAACAGATCGAGGATACACAGTGACAAAGCGTAGAGTGCTGATAACCGGAATGGGAATTATCTCTCCGGTTGGGAATTCACTAGTAAGTGCATGGGATGCTATTTGCAATGGCCGCAGTGGTATTGCTGAACTAACCGCATTTGATGCCAGTCAATTCAAAACCAAAATTGCCGGAGAAATTAAAGATTTTGATGCCAGCAACTGGTTAAACCCAAAAGACATTCGCAAGATGGATCCTTTTATCCAGTACGGAATGGCAGCATCTTTAGATGCTATTGAAGATTCTGGATTGGAAGAGTTCGCAGACCTGGATCGAGATCGGGTTGGTGTAAATATTGGCTCTGGAATCGGCGGCTTGTCGGGCATAGAAGCCTCAACGCTTAAATGTGCCAGTGGCGGTCCTAGAAAACTTTCTCCATTCTATATTCCTTCTACTATCGCCAATATGGTATCTGGCAACCTGTCGGTGCGTAATAATTATCGTGGACCAAACCTGTCAATGGTTACAGCTTGTAGTTCGGCAACTCACAGTATTGGTGTAGCGGCTCGTTTAATCGCCTATGGTGATGCCGATGTAATGATTTGTGGTGGTGCAGAATTCGGCACAACACCAACAGCAATGGGCGGTTTTAATGCCGCACGTGCCTTATCCACCAGAAACGACGATCCACATGCGGCATCACGCCCTTGGGATAGAGACCGCGATGGTTTTGTGCTTAGCAATGGCGCTGGTATTGTGGTAATTGAATCAGAAGAGCATGCACGTAAACGCGGCGCTAGAGTTTACGCTGAACTAGCTGGCTTTGGTATGAGCGGAGATGCCTTCCATATGACTTCACCACCACCAGGAGGTGAGGGTGCGGCTAGGTGCATGCAAATAGCGCTTAAAGATGCGGGAATTAACCGCGAAGAAGTTAACTATATAAATGCCCACGGAACATCAACTCCAGCTGGCGATAGTGCTGAATCAGATGCAGCCAAAACTGTCTTCGGTGAACATGCCTATAACTTAGTTATGAGTTCCACCAAGTCAATGACAGGCCATTTGCTTGGCGCTGCGGGTGCTGCCGAAATGATTTTCACGGTGCTGGCACTACGCGATAATATCGCGCCGCCAACTATAAATTTAGATAACCCATCAGAAGGCTGTGATTTAAATTACGCAGCTAATACCGCTGTTGAAATGCCAATTGATGTTGCGCTTTCCAACTCCTTCGGCTTTGGTGGCACCAATGGCACAGTGTTAATAAAACGCTACGCTGGGTGAGTCTGAAAAGACAGTTACAGACACTTCCGGATCTGGCCGCTGTACATCGCCTGAACCCACTTAAATATCCGCACTACCTTAGTAGTGCTGCCGCTACTGCGAGGCAACGATTTTCGATTTTGTTTTTGGCACGCGGCGAGTGCCTTGAACTTGATTGCCGAGGCCAACTGCGCGGACCAGAAAACCTGATTAACTCTGGTGAGGGTTTTTTAAACACACTAAATGACTGGTACCTGCAACTACAGCAATCTACATCGCTAGCCGAAGAACTGCCCTTTACTGGTGGTTGGTTTTTGTATCTTGCATATGAGCTTGCTGCTGAAGTTGAACCAGTTCTGGATTTACCTGCTTTCAAATATGCGTTTCCAGTTGCTTTTGCCCAACGCTGTCCGGCCGCTATAATCATTGAGCATCAATCTGCACAAGCCTGGTTAGTTGCAGAGGAAGCAAGCTTGTTGGATGAAATGCAAGTTGATATAGAAAACAGCAAAAACTTTGATACAGCATCTGAATTGCCGAAATTCCAGCTCCAACTTGATTCAGATAAAGAATATCTTGATGCAGTCGCCAAGGCGCGAAAATATATTTATGCCGGTGATGTTTTCCAAGTCAATTTATCCCGCGCTTGGAGCGTAAAGACCGAGGGTTCTGCCCCAGAACCTATGACTGTGCTCGCAGCTTTACACCGCGATAATCCGGCACCTTTTGCTGGTCTTGCTACATTTAATGGCTCAGCCATCATCAGTTCATCGCCTGAACGCCTGCTGGAAATTCGTGGCCTACAAGTACAAACCAGACCAATTGCAGGAACCCGGCCACGAAGCAGTGATGCTGACGGTGACAGGGCCTTGTCTGCTGAGTTAATCGCCCACCCAAAAGAGCGCGCAGAACATATAATGTTGATAGACCTTGAGCGCAATGACCTTGGTCGGGTGTGTGAAATTGGTAGTGTGATGGTGGATGAACTGATGGTATTGGAAGAGCACCCGCATGTGCATCACATTGTTTCTAATATCCGCGGCCAACTGCAAGCTGATAAAACTCCAGTTGATGCAATTGCGGCAGTTTTTCCTGGGGGTACTATTACTGGCTGTCCAAAGGTAAGATGTATGCAGATAATTGCAGAACTGGAAGGCACCGGTAGAGGCCCATATACGGGTTCTATGGGTTATTTAGGGCGTGATGGTCAGTTAGATTTGAATATTTTGATTCGCAGCCTGTTTCAGCAGGGCCAGCAGATGCTTTTCCGCACTGGCGGAGGTATTGTTGCTGACTCTATAGCCAGTGCTGAACTGTTAGAAACCGAAGCCAAGGCGCGAGGATTATTGCTAGCAATGGGACTTGAAAATGCATGATTGTTTGATTGATGGAGAAATTACCAGTCAACTACCGGTTACAGATCGGGGTTTTCTCTATGGGCACGGAGTATTCGAGACCATAGCCTGTGATTCTGGCAAGCCGGTGTTCTGGCCCTTGCACTTAGAACGCCTTATGGAAGGCTGCCAGAGATTACGCCTGAAACTTCCAGACGAAAATACTCTACTGAGTGATTTACACACAGTTTGTGCAGGAAAACTTCTTAGTGTGGTGCGGATTTGCATTACAGCACGCGCTCCTGAGCGTGGCTATGCAGCAGCTACACCTGTAAATACTCGCCGCATAATTAGCTGCCACCCTTGGCCAACCGATGTCGAATTGCCCCGCCTGAAAGGAATAAATATTCCAATTGCAGAATATCGACTTGCGCATAATCGCGCCCTCGCTGCAATTAAGCACTGCAATCGACTTGAGCAAGTATTGGCGGCAGCTGAGCCTGCATCAATAGCAGCAGGTGAGGCGGTGCTGTTAGATCATGATGGCTTTGTAATATCGGCACTCAGTGCCAATATTTTTCTTGCCTTTGGCGAGCAACTTATCACTCCTAGGTTAGACCGCTGTGGTGTGCACGGAGTCACCCGCGCTGCTATTTTGCAGAACTTCGCACATCGCTGTGAAAAGCGACGAGTTACTCAGGAACTGTTAAACGAGGCCGATGAAGTGTTTATTTGTAATAGTATTC
>CAZEFU010000242.1:0-3505 GCA_964511515.1 uncultured Wenzhouxiangellaceae bacterium | reverse complement strand
GGCAGTATCAGCGAGCGCGTTGACCTGGATTTATGGATTCTGGTTCCGGCAGTTATATTGGCAGCTATTGGATTGGTAATGGTGGGTTCTGCATCTCTTGCAGTAGCCGAAGGGCTGGGCTTAGGCAGCCACTATTACACTATTCGGCATGGGATCTACCTGCTCGCTGGAGTCCTCGGCGGCTTGGTATTTACCATAGTGTCTACTGATTTTATGTATAAGATTTCTCGCCCGATGATGTTGCTTGGTGCTTTGGTTTTGGCGCTGGTATTTATTCCAGGTCTTGGCCACACAGTGAATGGCTCGGCGCGTTGGGTAAATCTTGGCATAGGTACTTTCCAGACAGTTGAAGCTACAAAATTAATGCTGATTGTATATATGGCAGGTTATTTAACCCGCCACCAAGACGGAATTCAGATACGTTTTGTAGATACTTTAAAACCATTATTGATAGCACTATTTTATATGGCTATCTTGTTGCTCCAACCTGATCTTGGTAGTGCTGTGGTGATTACCGCAATAGTTGGTGGAATGTTGTTCCTTGCAGGAGCTGCCTGGAAACATATTTTCTTGTTAGTAACTATGGCATCGCCAATATTTGTACTCGCGGCTATGGAACCATACCGGCTTCGCCGAATTGTAAGTTTTATGGATCCATGGGCTGATCCATATAACTCTGGTTTCCAGTTAACTCAGGCGCTTATTGCTATTGGCAGAGGCGAGCTAACCGGAGTTGGTCTGGGCGCCAGTATTCAGAAATTATTTTATCTGCCAGAGGCACATACCGATTTTATTTTCTCAGTTTATGCCGAGGAACTTGGCTTGATTGGGGTGTTTGTATTAATGCTGTTATTTGTAACTTTAATCGGCCGAATAATGATGGTTGGCCTGCAATCAATTAAAGCTAACAGATCATTCGCTGGCTTTTTGGCCTACGGAGTTGGATTGTGGTTGGGAATTCAGGCACTGATTTCTATGGGTGTAAATATGGGAGTCTTGCCAACTAAAGGCTTGACCTTACCCCTTATATCTTCAGGTGGTTCCAGCATAGTAATGACCAGTATTGCAGTAGCCATGGTGCTGCGGGTTAAGTATGAGCTCGATCGAGAAACTGATCCGCGCATTCTCAGGCGGCGCGAACTAGCGGGGTATTCGCGTGACTGATACCCCGGCAAAAGTATTAATAATGGCTGGTGGCACTGGCGGGCATATCTTCCCGGGGCTGGTGGTTGCCGGTGAGTTATCTCAGCGCGGTATTGATGTGGCTTGGCTGGGCACACCTGCAGGACTAGAAAATCAGCTGGTAGCAGAAAGCGAATATCCACTGTATAAAATTGATATTAGCGGGCTGCGCGGCAAAGGTTTAACAGGTTGGCTCAAGGCTCCATGGCGAGTACTGCAAGCAATGCGTCAGGCACGTCGCATCCTTAAAGAAATAGCTCCATCGGTAGTTTTATCTATGGGTGGATATGTTGCAGGACCGGGCGGACTGGCAGCTCGTTTACGCGGTATACCTTTAGTAATCCATGAGCAAAATAGGATTCCAGGGATGACCAATAATTTGCTCTCGCGTCTGGCAACTACGATTTTTCAGGGTTTCCCCGGAAGCTTTCCTGCCAGTAAAAAAGCGATTACTGCTGGCAACCCTGTGCGTCAGTCAATTCTGGATATTGCCACACCTGAGCAACGCCAGTCATCCAAAAGTGGGCCATTGCGTATTTTGGTTTTAGGTGGCTCTCAGGGTGCAGCATCTTTGAATCGAACCCTACCCAGCGCGATTGCAGGTTTGCCCACAGAGCAACAAGTGGTAGTTCGGCATCAAGCCGGTAAAGATCGAGCTGGAAATACTCGCGATCGTTATATCAATGAGTCAGTTGATGCCGTAGTAAGCGACTTTATTGGCGATATGGCAGCAGCTTATGCCTGGGCTGATTTGGTAGTTTGTAGGGCCGGCGCATTAACTGTAGCTGAGATTGCAGCGGCAGGCGTGGCAGCTATATTTATTCCTTTTCCAGCAGCGGTAGATGATCACCAAAGCCGTAATGCTGAGTATCTTGTTGATGCTGGCGCTGCCAGAATTCTGCAGGAAACCGAATTAAACGCCCAGCGCCTCGGACAGATATTAACTGGTTTAACAGCCAGCCGCGAAAAGCTTTTGCAAATGGCGATCAACGCGCGAAAAATGGCACTGCCAAATGCTGCTGCAATAGTTGCTTCTCGTTGTCAGGAGCTGAGCCAATGAGTACTGGCAGTCGTTTACAAAATGCTGGAAAAATGCACCGGGTTAAGCATGTGCATTTTGTTGGCATTGGTGGTGCTGGTATGAGTGGTATCGCTGAAGTTATTGCTGATTCCGGTTACAAAGTTTCAGGTTCAGACCTTAAAGAATCCAAAGTTACTCGGCGCCTGGCAGGCTTAGGTATAGATGTAAATATCGGCCACCGAGCAGAAAATATTACTAACGCTGATGTAGTGGTAGTCTCATCAGCTATTGATACTGAAAACCCAGAGATACTGGCAGCGCGAGAGCAAAGAATACCTTTAGTTCGCCGTGCTGAAATGCTGGCTGAACTTATGCGCTTTCGCAAAGGCATCGCAGTTGCAGGTACGCACGGCAAAACCACTACCACCAGTTTATTGGCAGCCATACTTGCTGGTGCTGATATGGATCCAACTTTTGTAATTGGTGGTCTAGTCAACGCATTTGGCAGTAATGCCAGATTAGGACAGGGTGAATACCTTATTGCCGAGGCGGATGAAAGCGATGGCTCGTTCTTATCGCTGCAACCAATGTTGGCCGTAATCACCAATATTGATAGCGATCATTTAGAAGCATACGCAGGTAGTTTTGAAAACTTACGCCAAGCCTTTGCTGAATTTATTCATCACCTGCCATTTTATGGTGTTGCAGTATTGTGCATTGATGATGCCGAAGTACGTGCACTGGCAGCTGATGCGGGACGTACGATTCTTACTTACGGCGAGCATCAAGATGCAGATGTAAGATTATCTAATTTGCAGCAACAAGGTAGGCATATGCAATTTGATGTGTCGTTCCCGGATCAACAAAAACTAAGTGCAGTGAAATTAAACTTGCCGGGAATACACAATGTAAGGAATGCAGTTGGAGCAATGGCAGTTGCTTGGGAGTTAGGTGTTGAGATAAACGCTATGGCTGCCGCACTAAAAGACTTTACTGGAATTGATCGGCGTTTCACTGAAGTAGGTGAGCTTGAAATCCCTAACGGCAAGGTTAGTATTTTCGAAGACTATGCCCACCACCCCTCTGAACTTGCAGTAACTATTGAGGCAGCCCGCAAAGGCTGGCCTGAGAATCGGCTGGTATTAGTATTCCAGCCACATAGATATACCCGTACTGAAGAATTATTCGATGATTTTGCCAGAGTTCTGGCAACCGCGGATGCATTGGTTATTAGCGATGTATATCCAGCTGGTGAGAAGCTAATTGAAGGTGCTGATACTCCTTCTTTATGTAGGGCTGTTC
>CAZEFU010000241.1:0-3505 GCA_964511515.1 uncultured Wenzhouxiangellaceae bacterium | reverse complement strand
CCAGACTACCAGAGCGTAAGCAAGAAACATCTGCAGGCGCTACAGCTGAAGATTCAGTTTTGATGGATAAGCTAAAGTATTTGCTCAACTCCTTGGTTACAGTAAGGCAAGATCAGGCAAGTTTCGATTTTCTTACCTTAGAGCAATCTGATCGCTTGAAAGACCAAATTCGACTGGAATTGCAAGCTGCCAGAATCGCCGCCCTGGCATCCAGAGAAGAGCAGTATCAGGCGTCTTTAAAGCGCGTGAATAATTGGATTGTGGAGCACTTTGATCCAGCCGCTGTTGAAAATGCAGCAGCATTGAATCAATTAAGCGGTTTGCAGCAGTTAAGCCTTAATCCTGTTTGGCCAAATTTGAATCCTTTGCTGGCATTACTGCAGCAACTTGAAGGTTTGGCGACCAGCCCAAGTACTGAGCCAGAGGAGCCGCTCTAATGCGCACTACAAGTCTGCTTATTGCTGGCCTGTTATTGCTGTTGCTTGCGGCCTTTTTGGCGCCAGTATTCAAAGCAGATCCGGGCTATGTACTAGTTCGCTTCCAGGGCTGGTCAGTGGAAACAACCTTGCTAGTATTGCTGGTAGCGTTGTTGTTGGCCTATATGTTATTGCGGGGAATAACTTGGCTGTGGCACTGGCCTTTGCGCAGCGCCAGAACCATGCGCGAGAATTCGGCGCGCAAACAACTAGAGAAAGGCCTTTTGGCGTTGGCTGAAGGGAATTTCAAAGCGGCTGAAAAAGCTCTGAGAAAATCCGCCTCTGGTGAGCATGCAACCATTGCATTGCTTGGGGCTGCTAAGGCGGCTGAGGGTTTATCTGATGATAAAGCCCGTGAGAGCTATTTGCGTAAAGCTGAAAAGGGCGATAAAAGTAATGTCCTTATCCCTCTTTCTCGCGCTGAAATGTTAATGGCCGCAGAAAACTGGAGTGAAGCTTTAGGAATTCTTGAAGGCCTGCGTAATAAGTACCCCAAACATCAGCAGGTTAAAACCCTGGCTTATCATTGCTACCGGCAGTTAAGTGACTGGGTTAATGCTGGTGAGTTGGCAACAGAATTACGCAAGCTAGGGGTAATCGATGCCGCCAATGAGAATGTTAGTCTGCAAAAAATGTATCAGCAGAAGTTACATCAGGCGACTGATAAAGAGCAGCTTCAGCAGGCGTGGAAAGCATTGCCTAGAACTGCCAGAAAAGATGCAACTGTAATTGTTAATTATACAAAATCTTTAGCCAAGCTAGATGGAGCAGATGCAGCTGAAGCTGTGTTACGCAAAAGCCTCAATCAGGAATGGTCTGAAGAATTAATTCAGCAATATGCGCTGCTTGATGAAGGCAACAAGTTGGCGCGTCTGAAGCAAACAGAAAAATGGTTGCAGAAATACCCTGAAGACCCTGGCCTACATTTAGCAGTTGGCAGGTTATGTCTGGCAGAGAAAATTTGGGGTAAAGCTAGAGAGCATTTGCAAACCAGCTTGCGCTATCGGCCTGATCAGTTAACCTTTGTCACGCTTGGGGCGTTAAGCCAAAGGTTAGGCGAGCTTGAAGAAGCTGTTGAATGCTATTCTAAAGCTTTGGGCTTGTGCCAAGACCAATAACTATAAACGAATGCCAGCCTTCTGCTTTAGCGGTTACGATTAGTTAGATTCTGAGGGCTTCCATACTTTATCAACATTAATGCTAATGATCGTAGCTGCGCCACTTTCAGCATTGTTACAGCTGCCTTTCCAGTTATTTTTGCCGTCTTCGTTAACATACCAATCAGCTAATTTCACAGATTGTTCCTCGCAGCCAGATTTTACAGCTTCGCTGCGCACCCATTTTTCCAAATCTCCGGAATTCCAGATATTAGCCCCAGAACACCCAGATATGAACATAGCTGTGGTAATTATTAATATTGCTTTCATTTTTTATATCCTTGCTTGAAACTGCTTACTTCGGGATACAGTAGCATTAAAACTGATGCTACGCTGCTTCTTGTATGGTTTAACGTTATACTATATTATGTTTAACGGTAAACTAAAATAAGCATCAATAGGAGACGCCCAAATGCAAAGACGCAACTTTTTAAAGATAGCAGGATCCGCAAGTGTGATTACCGCAGCTGCAACTACAGGTTTTTTCGCAACACGCTCACCAAATGATGCTCTAAAACCGTGGCAGGATGCTGGCTCATTTTATTCCGATCCCATGCAAAGAGCTTTATCGTATGCAATTCTGGCACCCAATCCACATAATCGGCAACCGTGGCTGATCGACCTGATAAGCACCACAGATGCGGTGTTGTATTGTGATCTCGACCGCTTACTGTCAGTTACTGACCCATTTAATCGACAGATTGTGATCGGGCTTGGCTGTTTTCTGGAGTTATTTTCAATTGCTGCATCTAACCATGGTTACCATGCAGATATTCGGTGTTTTCCTGAGGGCGAACCGGGCGAAGATCTAGATAGAAAGCCTATCGCTTATCTGTCACTGAAGAGGCAAGTTGGACTAGTAGTCGACCCCTTATTTGCTCATAGTTTAAAGCGTCATACTAACCGTAACCCCTATGACATAGGCCGGAGCATTAGCGACAATGTTTTACAGAGCCTTAGCACTACGTTCGTAGGCGATACAATGATCGGTGCAACAAATGAGGGCGCGACCTTGGATGATCTGCGGGTGCTCACTCGCGATGCAATGTTTACCGAGTTTAAGACAGCAGATGCTTATCAAGAAAGTATTGATTTGATGCGCATTGGCCGAGCGGAAATAGAGAGTAATCCAGATGGCATTTCCTTAAGTGGGGCATTTCTGGAGTTTTTAAGATTGACCGGTATATTAACCCGTGAAAACCTGGCCAACCCAGAGTCGAGAGCTTTTAAAAACGGCCTGGCCATGGTTGAAGAACAGGCAATGTCAGCTATGGGTTTTGTCTGGATCAATACTATAGGTAATGATCGCACTGCGCAGATTGATAGCGGCCGCGCCTATATGCGTATAGCCCTTCAAGCGGCCGCGAATGAGCTTGCTATACAACCTATGAGTCAGGCATTGCAGGAGTATGCCAGCGTAGAACCATATTATACATCGGTTCATGCCAGCCTGGCACATCAACCAGGCGAAAGGGTGCAGATGCTGGCGCGGATAGGTTATGCTGTAGATACTGACCCTGCGCCACGCTGGTCATTGGCAACTAGAATAATGGATAGTTAATGGCGAAAACCAATACAGTACCTATGGAAGATGCAGTTGCTTTTCGCTTGTTCACTGAAATTGGTATTATTGAACAGCTTGCACGTAACTTACTTGAGCGAGCACTACCAGACGGCCTTAAGATGTCCCAATTTGGTGTGTTAATCCATTTGAACCGATTGGAAGAAGACTGGAGCCCTGCACGACTTGCTAATGCCTTCCAGGTCACTAAAGGAGCGATGACCAATACGCTCCAACGCCTTGAGAAACGTGGCCTTGTAAGGGTTAAAGCAAACCCCAATGACGGACGCGGTAAACTGGTGCGCATTACC
>CAZEFU010000240.1:0-3516 GCA_964511515.1 uncultured Wenzhouxiangellaceae bacterium | reverse complement strand
TTAAGGTAATGTGGGGCAGTTATGAACCTACCGGCAAAGTATTCTGGGGCAGCACCGTGGGCAACTATCCTAATAGCACTCCCAGTGCCGCTTTTCAAGACAACGCCGGTGTTTACATCCATACAGCCACTATCTCCGGCTTAACTGCCGGGGAGACTGTTTATTACTATGTGGAAGACGGCAATAACGGATTTATCGGTATTGATAATCCTGATTATTATGCCACATCTGCCCCGGCAAGCGGTACGCCTTTCCGCCTGGTTGTTTATAGTGACAGTCAGGCTAACTGGAAGGGAGTTACTCACCACGGCCAGGTAATAGGCGCCATGATTCCACACGATCCGGATGTCATTCTTAATTGTGGCGACCTGGCTTATGATGGGTTGTTACCTAAATTTAACCATGATTTTTTCTCGAATGCTGCTCCGATACAAAGGAACACTGCAATATACCCTGCCCCCGGAAACCACGATGCGCGCATTGATGCTGTCAATCGGACTAACTGGGATGCCGATATAAAAAACTGGCGTGACCTCTTCGACCTTCCAAAGAATACCAAAAACAATACGGAAGACTACTATTATTTTGATTATGGCGATGTACGGTTTATTGCGCTGAACAGTGTTACTACAAATTATAATAACGGTAATGTTTATTATAATACTAACCGCAATCAATTAATGAAAGAGTGGTTGGAAGAAACACTTGCGGCAACGACACAGCCCTTGAAAATAGTTTATTTTCACCACCAGGCATTTACCGATTTCGTGTCTGACCAGGGATGGGATGCCCTGTTTGAGCAGTATGGTGTTCAAATGGTATTCTTTGGCCATGGCCACACTTATTACCCTGCTCACAGGAATGGTGTTATGTACACTATGACCGGAGGAGGAGGAGGCCCTTTGCACGAGGTACCATGGTGGCCATTTTATGATTACTATGTCCCTGGTGCGTTTCGAGAGCACCACTTTGTCCAGGTGGACATATCGTCCGACAAACTTGCTGTTAATGTTTATAATGAAAATGGCGTATTGCGCCACAGTTATGACCTGGATACAGGTGGTAATCTTACTAACAACGTTGCCATCCCACCCCAGGAAGAGGTTGATAATTTCGAGCTTTACGTTGATGCAGATGATTTCTTAGAGGACTGGGGATGGTACGGCGGAGTTAACGGCGGTACTTTGAACCGCTACTTTGATACCGGGGGCGCATCGGGTAACAGCAATGTAATGCGGACGGAATTTAGTTTTTCACCAGGCAACAGTAACCCTTTTGGGTATGCCGGTTTAGGAGGCTTGTGGAGATGGGAAGATTATACAGGGCTTAAACTATGGGTGAAAGGCAGTCAATCAGGGGTTGCCCATAACTTTGAGATTCGGATACTTGAAGGAGGTGGTGAAGATAAGTTTAAATATTCTACCCCTATTTCTTCGTTAAGTCCAACCGGTGGGTACATATATCCGCAATTTAGTGACTTTGTGTGGTATGGCGATGGAGGGCAGCCTGCTGCAAATGGGGAATTGGATTTGAACAGGATAGTATCATTTTTTGTCGGAGCCGGGTTTACCGGCACTGCGGCCGGTAGTGGAACATCCACCATATATGTTGACGATATTACGGCTGTAATAAATCCCCCATCAAAAACCGGCCTTGATTTTGCAGTGCTGGATAAATTTGCACTTCACCAAAACTATCCGAATCCGTTTAATTCGGTAACGACCATACAGTATAATACCCCAAAGGCTGCTAATGTCCAACTTATTATCTATGATATTCTTGGACAAGAGATAACAAGTCTGGTTAACAGCAAATTAGATGCCGGTTGTCATAATGTGCAGTGGGACGGCAAAGATAAGTTTGGAGAAAAAGTTCCTCACGGTATTTATGTATATCTAATTAAAACAGGAGGATTCACGAGTTCCAGGAAACTATTACTACTGAAGTAATACGCCTATATTGGGGTCTACTTTTGTAAATGACCAATTTCGGGGCAAGCGTAACAGCCTGTCCCGAATATCGGGAAACAAGCCAGACTTTATGGACAAACACTAAATAATTATGGAGGTACTATAATTAGTGTAACTAAAATACATGATAAATTATGAAATGCATAATATATTTTAAAATGAGAGTATTAAAAAGTTGTGGTAACAGATTTCAAGAGTGTAAATTATTGTTATTGCCTATTTTGTTGGTATCGGGTTTTATTTTAAATTCGAATGCCCAGGCTCCGGGGCAGGGCCTCATTTCGTTTGACCTTTCAAAAAGCAATGGCAGGATAAAACCTTTGAATGGGATGAGTTTAGGTACTGATGTAAGGTACGCAGAATGGACAGATTACCTGACACAAGCTTATGCCGACCTGAAAATACCATATACCAGGCTCCATGATTGCCATTACCCTTACCCTGACGTAGTTGACATCCCGGCTATCTTCCCCCTTTTCCACCTTGATGCCGATGACCCGTCAAGCTACAATTTTAAAAAGACAGATGATTATATCCTTGAGTTACTCAAAAGCGGAAGCAAAATAGCTTACAGGCTTGGAGTGAGCATTGAGCATTCAAAGGTGAAATATTATATACACCCCCCGGCTGATTATGATAAATGGGCAAAAATATGCGTGAACATTATCAGGCATTACAATGAAGGCTGGGCAAATGGCTTCCACCTTAATATTAAATATTGGGAGATATGGAATGAACCCGATGTAGATGTATGTTGGGGGGGTAGCAAAGAACAATATTTCGAGTTATATAAAACGGCCGTCAAAGCTATAAAGAAACACAACCCTGATATTATGGTCGGGACTGCCGGAGTTGGGAATGTGTATGCATTCGGGCCGCCATTGCTCGCTTATTGTAAAGAACACCAATTACCCATTGATTTTTTCCCATGGCATATCTATACTGCCGACCCTAATAAAGTGGTCGAATCCGCTGTATATGCACGTAAACTTTTGGACGATTACGGTTATACAAAAACTGAAAGCCACCTGAACGAATGGAACCACTGGCCGGGCGACTGGAAAAAATTAGGAGGCAGGTACTATTGGAAAAAAATGGCCACTACGGGGATGGGAGGTGCGGCGAGTACGGCATTCACTGCATCAACATTAATCAACCTACAGGATTTACCTGTGGACCAGGCTTTTTTCTACAGTGGGTACCGGGGTATTTTCAGCCTGTTTGATTTTTACTGCACCCCGAGGAAGCAATTCTATGCCTTCAAAGCAATGGCAATGTTGTTGGATGCACCTGAGCGCGTAGCCTGTGAAAAAGACAGCCTGTACAGTGGCATATCTGCTATTGGCGGGTTAACCGGGACTAAAAGCCAGGCTATAATCATGGTTAGTAATTTCAATTCAAAACAAAAGCTGGTAAATATCCGGGTTGCAAATGTACCATGGGAAAATGCTACGAGGGTCGAAGTTTTCGTAATCGATGAGGAAAACAACCTAAACCTTTCACCTCATACCAGGGTAATTAAAGAGGGTACATTTACCCTGGAAGA
>CAZEFU010000239.1:0-3517 GCA_964511515.1 uncultured Wenzhouxiangellaceae bacterium | reverse complement strand
AGGCTATGAGGTTATTGGCATTACCATATCTGAACAACAACGAAACCTAGCGCAACAAAACTGTGAAGGGCTAGCTGTTGAGATACGCTTGCAAGATTATCGAAAACTAAACGAGAAATTTGACCGCATCTATTCACTTGGTATGTTTGAACATGTTGGTTACAAAAACTACTCTAACTACTTTAGAGTGATTAAGGCAAATTTGGCTAAAAATGGTTTATTTTTACTGCATACTATTGGTGGAAATAAATCTGTTGTACAAACTGATCCATGGATTAGCAAATATATCTTTCCTAACTCCATGCTGCCTTCTGCCAAACAAATTACCTCTAAATCTGAAGGGCTTTTGATACTAGAAGATTGGCATAATTTTGGTTTCGACTATGACCGAACACTGATGTCATGGCATGCTAATTTCACTGACAACTGGAATAATATTAAAGCCGACCATGACCAATCATTTTATCGCCAATGGTGCTATTACCTTTTATCTTGCGCCGGTTCATTTCGTGCCAGGAAAAACCAGTTATGGCAATGCGTATTTTCTCCTGGTGGTGTACCAGGAGGCTACCATTCAGTGCGTTAAAAGGTGAAGCTGTATGGCTGACGGTATTAGTCAAGAAATCATTACCATTGTCGGCGCAGGTCCTGCGGGACTAGTGGCGGCTATTACTCTGGCGAAACAAAATATTCCAGTTGTAGTACATGAGGCAAAGCCGGTTGTCGGTTGGCGCTTTGGTCGTGACTTACAAGGCCTGGAGAACTGGTCTTCCAAGGCTGATGTGCTGCAAGAATTAAAATCATATGGAATTTCGCTAGATTTTGATTATTACCCTGCATATTCTGGTGCCGCCTTTGATGCCTGGGATAATCGCTATGAAATCAAAACTGATAAGCCTTTGTTCTATACTGTTGAACGCGGTCATCAGTCGACCAGCTTTGACCATGCACTGTTAAAAAAAGCTCAATCTCTCGGTGTTGAGGTGGTTTTTAACAGCAAAATTACGACCGTAGCTGGCAAAGCGATAATGGCTACTGGACCCAAGCAAGCTGATGCCATAGCAGTAGGCTATCAATTTGAGACTTCTATGCCCAACGGGTTTTGGGCTATTTGTAACGACCAGCTCGCCCCTAAAGGCTATGCCTATTTATTGGTTATGAATGGTATAGGAACTATTAAATCTTGCCAGTTTCAGGACTTTAAGCAGCAAAACCTCTACGTGGATAGAACTCTCAAAACCTTCGAGCGTTTAGTTGACCTGGATATGCAAAAGCCGGTGAAGCATGGCGGTGCGGGAAATTTTTATTTGCCGCAATCGGTCTTTTCCGGAAGCCATCCGAATATTGGGGAACATGCAGGCTTTCAGGACACCCTGTGGGGGTTTGGAATACGATATGCTATTCGCTCAGGTGTAATGGCCGCAAATAATATTATGGGGAAAGGCAATTACCAGCAACAATGGCAGCAAAACCTGATGCCAATGCAAAAGGCCTCTGTTGTAAATCGCTGGGTTTATTCGATGCTAGGCAACCGGGGCTATCGCTGGGCCTTAAAGCTTGGAAGTCGAGCTGATGCACGTAATGCACTTAACAAGCTCTATCACCCTTCGGTATTGCGGAAGCTATTTTATCCATTAGCTAATTTATGGGTTAAAGCCAATCGCAAGCGCAGTGGTTGCCATCATTCAGATTGTGATTGTGTGTGGTGCAAACACTAACACTGAATACTATTAATGAACGACTGATAAATTATAAAACTTTAAATCATAGTAACTTGCTGCATGGCTCCCATCCAGCGATCTGAATACTTTTCTTCAGGTATCAGTTGGTTTTTTATTAACAGCCACTCAAGCAACTTCAGTTTATCGGAACTATTATCTAGTTCCATCTGGTTTATTCCTGCTAGCAATAGATGCACACATGCATCCAATAATGCCACTTGATTGATAAAGTCACGAACCAGTAAAGTTTGCTTCAGAGCATCTTGCTGCTTCAAATAATCAGCAAACTCAACTTGCTTTCCTAACGCTTGTTGTAGAATCTCAACCCATTTTCCTACATTAACTATCTCACAAGTCTCATGTGTAGTTAGTTGTTTTAGTAAATTATTAATGAATAACTTTTCAGCCTGCCTCTTGTGCATATCTCGTAATATCTGCATACGCAGCGTATTGTGGGTACCCTCCCAATTTTCATAAACAATTGCATCACGCAACAATCGCGGCAAAGATGAAAAACTTTCGATAGTACCATTACCAGCTAGTACATCAATGCAGTGGTGTATATGTTGTACAGATCTGGATGCGGTAAAATATTTATTAATATTAGCCCTCATCCTCAACACCAGCAATATCTCATCACCAGCAGCAGGCATACAATCAGCTTTATCCTGTAATAGAGTTGTTGCTAGTGCAGATGCTAGCATGGCTGTGTTTTCAGCACGTATATCAGCTAAACGCTCTTGCACTAATGGATAGTTTTCAATCACTTGAGAAAATGCAATACGGTATTTGGCATAGCTGCGGGCGATTTGATACGCACGCTGAGCCGCACCCAAGATAGCAAAACTATTGTATATTCGCGATAAATGCAGAACATTTTGCATCAGCAACTTAAAGCCATTTTCTGGTTCCCCCATAGAAATGGCCAGAGCATCTTGAAAATCCATTTCTGCTGATGCCATGGCCCGTGTGCCCAGCTTTTCTTTTAATCTTCTAATATGAATATGATTGGGCTCACCGTTATCATTTAATCGCTTAAGCAAAAATAGGCCCAAACCCTTGGTTCCTGCTTTAGTCTCATCAAACCTGGCTGTCATCAAAATTAGGTCAGCGTTAGCATTTGAGCAAAACCATTTTTCACCACTAATTAGCCAGCTCCCATCTCCTTGCTTAACTGCTTTACAGGAATTTAATGCTACATCTGAACCGCCTTGTACCTCGGTTACAAATTGGGCACCTGTGAAATTATGAGTGAAACTTGCTGTGGTTAGTTTTTCCAGAAGTGCTTCTTTTTCCTGAAAATCATCTACTCTTCCCAGTACTCTAATAATACCAGCAGTACAGGCAACAGGGCAGTTGTGACCAGCTTCTCCCAAGTGACTGGTTAGATAAAACAATAGTAGACTTTCGGTTAATTTTCCGGGTTCGGCAAGTTTTTTCATCATCCCGGTTGCGTAAATTGCATTGCCAACTTTTTGATAATTTGGGTGATGAGTTACCCCATTAGTTAACATGCCAATACCATCATAACTTTCTAATCTTGGCATATTTTGTGGAAAATCATTTTCCGCAACAAGTGGCTCCAGGTTATTAGCAATATCATTGCCCAATGATTTTAACTGCCGTATAAATTCATCACAGTTACTCGAAACTGCAACACGTACAGAGTGATCCAATAAAGCATCTGCGCTGTATACGCAACCGGCGATAGCTTCACGCCACTCATTCAAAGCATTTCGTCCTTGAACCTGACCTTCTTCCTCTATTCTTTTATGCGACATAATTCATAACCATCC
>CAZEFU010000238.1:0-3524 GCA_964511515.1 uncultured Wenzhouxiangellaceae bacterium | reverse complement strand
ACGGCGGTCCGGTTCCAACTGAATCCTTCGGGCAAGTCATTGAGGTTCTGGATGGGCATAAATATCGCCCAGCAGACTATCAAGTAGTAGACGAAGTTAAAGATATTCTTAAATTGCGCGACTGGGGTGAAAAATTAGCGGCCCTACGCGGCAGTGATAACAAACAAGCCAAGTTTTTGTGGGCTTTATTACGCGACCTGTTTCACTACTGTGCCTACCATTTGCATGAAATTGCCGATAGTGCACGCGAAATTGATGAAGCTATTCGCTGGGGCTATGGCTGGAAACAAGGTCCATTTGAAATCTGGCAGGCAGCTGGCTGGAGCAAGGTTACTGAATGGATTAATGCTGATATGGATCTGGGCAAAACCATGGCCAACGCTGCCCTGCCTGAGTGGGTAAGTGATGGCCGCGAAGGCGTGCATGGCATTCAGGGCTCGTGGTCTGCCGCTCGTGGTGAATATAGCTCCCGCTCACAACTACCAGTCTACCAACGCCAGTTACAGCCACAACGCTTACTGGGCGAGGCAGTTGAGCATGGTGAAACTATTACTGAAACCGATGCCAGCAGACTATGGACACTAGATGGCAAAGTAGCCATTTTAAGTTTCAAAACCAAAATGAATACCGTCAACAACCAGCTTGTTGATGATGTCAATAAAGCCATTGATACAGCAGAAGCAAGTTATCAGGGCTTGGTTATTTGGCAAAACCGAGGGCCGTTCTGTGCTGGCGCTGACCTGTTTGGTATGTCAATGATGGTCAAAGAAGGCAAGCTGGATCAGCTAGAGGCAATGATTGATGGTTTCCAGCAAGTTAATATGCGTCTTAAATACGCGCTGGTGCCTACAATTGCCGCTGTTCGTGGTTTAGCTCTTGGTGGCGGCGCTGAAATCCTTATGCATTGTGCCAGAGTGGTAGCAGCACACGAAAGCTATATTGGTCTGGTTGAGGCTGGTGTGGGTTTATTGCCTGCTGGCGGCGGCACCAAAGAAATGGTTTTGCGCAGCCAGATAAATACCCAGGCCGGAGATTCTTCAGCCCTGCTGCAGCGATATTTCGAGCAGTTGGCAATGGGTAAAGTGACCGCCAGTGCGCACGAAGCACGCCAGTTTGGGTATCTGCGAACTACAGATCTAGTGGTAATGAATGCCGATGAAATTTTGTATATCGCCCAGCAACAGGTTAAAGCTATGGCAGAATCTGCCTACCGCCCACCAATGCGGCATGTGCAACTGCCTGTTGCCGGTCGCACTGGAATCGCGAATTTCCGTGCAGCCTTGGTGAATATGCAAGCTGGAAACTTTATTTCTGCACATGATTATGTGGTTTCTGACCGAATTGGAACTGTGCTGGCAGGTGGCGATATTGATGCAGGCAGCAAAGTTACAGAAGATTGGCTCTTAAAACTTGAGCAAAAACACTTCTATGAACTGGCACAAATGCCTAAAACCCTGGACCGCATTGCCTTTATGTTGAAAAACGGCAAACCACTACGGAATTGATACGGAGAATATGGATATGAAAGAAGCTTATATTGTTGCCGCTACCAGAACCCCCGTTGGGAAAGCCCACCGCGGATCACTAAGCAAAACTCGTCCAGATGACATGCTTGCTCATGTTATTCAGGCAGCCTTAAAACAAACTGGCGATATTGATGCTAGCAAAATCGAAGATGCCATAATCGGCTGCGCTATGCCCGAGGGCTCGCAGGGAATGAATATTGCCCGAATAGCCGTGTTGTTGGCTGGACTACCCGATACTGTTCCAGGAGTTACAGTAAACCGCTTTTGCTCATCTGGTTTGCAAACCATTGCTATGGCCGCCGATAGAATTCGCCTTGGTGAAGCCGAGTTAATGCTCGCCGGGGGTACCGAATCAATGACCTCAGTACCAATGATGGGCTTTAAACCGGAATTTAACCCTGATATGTTTGCCGGTGAGCATGTAAATATTGCCTATGGAATGGGCATCACTGCCGAGAATGTAGCCACTAAGTATCAGGTTAGCCGCGCAGCCCAGGATGAATTTGCCTATAACAGCCATCAAAAGGCTATGGCTGCTATCGCTAGTAAAATAGATACTGGCATTAGCCCGATTATGACCCGCTCTTATCAAGCAGATGGTAATGCAGTTAAAGTACTTGAACGCATGTTTGAAGTAGATGAAGGCCCACGCCCAGATACTTCCATCGAGGCATTAGCTCGTTTACGCACCGTCTTTAAAGCTGATGGCAGCGTAACTGCAGGCAATAGTTCGCAAATGTCAGATGGTGCGGCTGCATTAATGCTGGCATCGGAAGATGCTGTCAAAAAATACGACCTAAAACCACTGGCCGTTTTCCGCGGTTTCTCTGTTGCTGGAGTTGCCCCTGAGATTATGGGCATAGGACCGATTGCAGCTATTCCCAAAGTTCTCAAACAAACCGGCATCAACATGGCTGATCTCGACTGGATTGAGTTAAACGAAGCTTTCGCCGCACAGGCATTGGCAGTGATTGCAGATACTGGCCTTGACCCAGAAAAAGTGAATCCTCTAGGCGGAGCGATTTCTCTTGGTCACCCATTAGGAGCTACTGGCGCCATACTCAGCACCAAAATGATCCATGCAATGCGTGAACGCCAACTTAAATATGGCATGGTTACTATGTGTATTGGTACGGGTATGGGGGCTGCGGGGATTTTTGAGATTTTAAATTAACCGGCATCATCCGTGTAATGTTAGATATACCGTGCAGGTGGATTCCCGTCTGCACGGGAATAACGGGGAAAAGTGAGGCGGTTTCGTGCTGTATCTATTTGTCAGCTTCAATAGCATTCCACCCTCAACCAACATAGAATAAGATATTCAGTTAACTCGCCATAGACACACCTAATTCGAGACTAAACAAATGACTGCCAAGCTCACCCCTGAATTTCTACGCCAACAGATCATCGGCATTGATTCAACCTTCACCACACCTTTTGGTGAGCGCATGATGGTTTATTGTGACTACACCGCATCTGGCCGCTGCTTGGGTTTTATAGAAAAATATCTGCAATCGCTACAGCGCGTTTATGCCAATACCCATACCGAAGATGATATCACCGGACGCAGCATGACCCGGCTGTTGCAACAGGCCGAGGATGCGATCAAAAAGTCTGTAAATGCGGGACCTGATGGAAGAATAATTGCACATGGTACCGGTGCTACTGGGGCCATAGATAAGTTCCAGCAAATCCTGGGGATCTCACTAGCACCAGCTTCGCGGGAAAAGCTCAATAGCAATCTTGATGCTTTCCTGGGCGCAGACAAAGCAGCAGAGCTACGCGAATACCAAAAACTGCACCAGCCAGTAGTTGTTGTCGGCCCCTATTAGCACCATTCAAATGAAATCTCCTGGCGCCAAGGCCTTGCAACTGTAATTGAAGTCAATCTTTGCCCTGATGGTGGAATAGACTTGCAACACCTTGAAGCTTTACTTAAAGACCCACAATATCTAAACAGGAAAAGAATTGGCGCTTTCTCAGCAGCTTCCAATGTTA
>CAZEFU010000237.1:0-3574 GCA_964511515.1 uncultured Wenzhouxiangellaceae bacterium | reverse complement strand
CCAGTAAATTCGACCCGGAATGCCGGGCTGTCATCCATAAACAGGCTCTGGATACTGCCCGGGCTCATATCCTCGGAAAGTCCAGTTTTTCCATCTAGTGCACTTTCATTAATTCCCCAGAAGGGTGTCGCTAGCCGGGGAAATACTACAAATAATAAGGCTGCCAACGGTAAGGCAATCAGAACTAGACGTGCTGCACTCATCAAGCTGGTAAATAATGGGGTAGTAGTTTTTGGGGATTTTGAGTCGAATTCATCCGTTGTTGTAAGCAGCAGTTGACTCAAGCTGTGTAGCATTAGCACCAGCACCGCCGCTGCGTAAATCAGCATGCCCGGGTTTTGCCTGAACAAGAAAAAAGTTGCTACCAGAAAAACTGTCAAACTAAGCAATACTCTGGCATCTCTACGGGAAAAAAGCTCCAGGCATTTAAGGCTCATCATTAGCAGTAACACCGCAGTTGCTGCTTGGCGACCAAAAATATGCCCATAACTAGTATATACAAGCATCATTGCAGCAAGCACCATGGCCGCCTTGAACCAAACAGGCAACGCTCGCCATTGATAGCGTAATGCCAATAGCCGCCAGACCAGGATCATCGTGCTAAATAGCATTATTGGCACTGGGAATAGTATCCAGCCGGGAATGCTGGCTATGGCAAGGGTAGCCAGAGACAAATGTATGGAGCTTGCCGCTAGCCTATTCATGCTTTCCAAATATGGCGAGTTGCCGTAATGCCTGGTGCAGATGTGCTTGGCCGCTAGATGTTTTCAGCTGGAATCCTGGTAGCTCCATACTCCAACGCAAGCCTGATTTTTCCGCTTGCAAGGCCCAGGCACAAAGAATGGAAAGCCGCTGTTCTGTTTCCGCAGACTCCAGTAGATCCCAATTTAAATTTATTTCGCCACCTTGGCTTCTCTCACTTTCCCGGCTGATTAATTTATCTGCTCTGGCGCTGCTTCTCCAGGCGATTCGGTTTAATGGCTCGCCTGCTTGATATTCGTGTAGACCGTGGAGTTCATCATCTCCAGACAAGGCTGTTTGAAATTGTTGCCCTTGCGCACCTGTAAAGGGCAGGGCTGGCGTTTGGCTAGCTGGTGCTGGGTACACCAAGCAGTAGTCTGTCGGTAGAATCCACGACCAGGCACGGAAGTAACCGTAGGGCCAGATAGTTTGTAGTTTCCAGGCTCCTAATTCTAAGCGACCACGTTGGAGAGCAGGTTTGCGGATTACTAAATGGGTGCTAGTATGTGGGGATAGATTACATTGCGATTGCAGTGTTTGCTGCCAGCACTCTAGCACTGGACGGAAACCGTTATCGACATTTATCGGGATCGAAAAAACGGCAGTTTCTCCAACAAAAACAGCTTCTGCAGTAGCTTTGTTAATTTGGATATCGGCAAGGTTTTTATACGCCAGAATACTACTGAATAATATTAGCGCAAGGAGTAAATAACTAAGTAGAAGTGCCAGATTGTTATTGAAGTTCAGTGCGGCAATGGTCATCACAAAAACCAGAACTGAAAAGCCAAGCCCAAAGCGGCTAGGCAGGATAAATATCTGTCGGTAGTTAAGTTGTATAGGTGGAGTAAGCGGGCCGCGCCGTTTGCCTATCCGCTGGATAAACTTTTCCCCCAGTTTAAGCTTCCACTGGCGAAACCTGTTCATGCTCGCTGGTGCACGGCCTCCAGCACCGGAACCGAGTGTAAAATCTCAGTTGCCAGTGCAAGTGTATCGGTTTGCGAATTATTAACTGAGTCACGGTAAACAAGCCGGTGCCGACACAAGGCAGGGAAAATTCTCTGGATATCTTCAGGTTGGCAGTAATCCCGGCCAGCAAGTACTGCAAGGGCGCTGGCGCAATGTAGCAATGCCAGGCCTGCACGTGGCGAAAGACCGTTTCTTAGGCCTGGCCACTCACGGCTTGCAAGCAGTAAGGCCTGTAGATACCCTAGTAAGGAATCGGAGCGGTGTACCTCACGGGTTTGTTGTTGCAATAAACTTAAATCGTTTTCTTGCAGCACCACTGGTAGCTGCTGCAGCATTTGTTGACGGTCTATCCCGGCGAGCAGTTCAAGCTCGGACTCAGCAGCCGGATATCCCAGTGAGATACTCAACAAGAAGCGATCCAATTGCGAGTCAGGTAGTGGAAATGTGCCAGCAGTGTCCAGTGGATTTTGGGTGGCTATAACAAAAAATGGCTGGGGTAGGTCGCGAGTTTTACCTTCTACAGTTACTCGTTTTTCCGCCATTGCTTCTAGCAGGGCGCTTTGGGTTTTTGCTGTACCACGATTTATTTCATCGGCCAGTATCAATTGGTGAAAAATAGGGCCAGGGTGAAACTTAAATTCTTCCGTTGAGCGTTGATATACAGATAAACCCAAAATATCTGCAGGCAGTAGATCGGCGGTGAATTGAATTCGCTGCCATGAGGTTCCCAAGCTAATAGCCAGACTATGCGCTAACGTGGTCTTGCCAACCCCAGGAATATCTTCAATCAGCAAATGCCCACCAGCCAGTAGGCAGGCGAGGGCAGTTTCTACAGCTTCGGTTTTGCCAACAATTACTTGATTTATCTGCGTCTGTGCCTGCTTTAGGCGTTGCAAAGGTGAAGATTCAATCATTGTGTAAATAGAGCGCCGGTTTTAGCAGCGCAAATGAAGTCATTTTCGGTTAAGCCGCCAGCATCATGGGTAGTCCAGCTAACTTTGCAAAAGTTATAACCAGCACTGAAATCTGGGTGATGACCTTGCTCATTGGCAATCCAGGCCATAGCGTTAATAAATGCCATAGTGCGATAAAAACCTTTAAATTTAAAAGTCCTCTGCAAGCATTTGCCATCCTCACTGATACCCCAGTCAGCAACTTGTTGCATCAGTTCTGCAATTTTTTCACCTTCCAAAATTCCTATGCCACCCTGGCAGGCTTCACAATGTTTATCTTTTAACTCAGTAGTCATTAAACTATCCTCAGAGGTTCTGTGTTCAGGCGGTTTTTTCTTTCGCCGGGAAGCTGGGGGGAAATTCACCCAGCTGCCTGGCTCGCTGGATTAACCCTATAAGATCCGTTTTGGCTAAAGCATAGAGATCATCAAGGCTGTTAAGCAGGTAGTATATGCTTTGGAAAATATCTATGCGGTACGGTGTGCGTAATGCAGTTACCGGGTCGAATGGACGCCGTTCCGGGATCTTGCTTTCCAGAGCATAAACTACCTCACCCGGAGATGAATTAATGCCCCCGCCATACACGCGTAAACCTGTACTGGTATTAACCATTCCAAACTCAACCGTAAACCAGTACAGCCGTGCCAGTAGTACTCGGTCAGCTTTACTTGCCTGCAAGCCTGCAACCCCATAAGCATGAGTAAAGTCAGCAAATGCTGGATGAGTTAGCATCGCCGCGTGGCCAAAGATCTCATGAAAAATATCAGGTTCTTGCAGATATTCCATTTCATCGCGCGTGCGAATAAAGGAAGCTGCAGGAAAGCGCCGCTCGGCTAACATAGTAAAAAATTCTTGAAAACCAATCAAAGCTGGAACAGGCTCTACCACCCAGCCAGTTCGTTGCATTAATATTT
>CAZEFU010000236.1:0-3615 GCA_964511515.1 uncultured Wenzhouxiangellaceae bacterium | reverse complement strand
ATTAAATATGTTTAGCAAAACCTTAGCTCAAAGTTGCCTTGCACTAATCTTACTGCTCGCATTCAATTGCAGTATTGCAGCCGAAGACCAAAACAAGGCTGAAACCAGTGAGACTGAAGAAAAGCCAAAATGGGATGTTTCCAATCCCCCAGGTGAATGGCAGAGTATCAATATTGATACCAATGAGACCACTTGGTCGAATGTTGATGTCGCCCCGAATGGGAAAAGTTTTATTTTTGATATGTTGGGCGATATCTACAGTCTTCCAATTAATGGTGGTGAAGCTACTGCAATTACTGACGGAATTGAATGGAACTACCAACCGCGATTTAGTCCAGATGGCAATAGCATTGCTTTCATTTCAGATCGCGCTGGCGGAGATAATTTATGGATAATGGCAGCAGATGGATCCGATCCTATAGCTGTTAGTGAAGAGTCTGAGCATATTGTACATACTCCCAACTGGAGCCCTGATGGGAATTACTTGGCCGCGCGCAAGAGCTTCACCTCAACCCGTAGTATTGCTGCCGGTGAGATTTGGTTATTTCATAATAGTGGCGGCAAGGGTGTACAGTTGGTTAAACGACCACTGGGCAAAAAAGACCAAAAGAATATTGCCGAACCAGCCTGGAGCACAGATAGCAAATATCTTTACTATAGTCAGGATATAACCAGCGGTGCTCGCTGGGAATACAATAAAGACCCAAGTAAATCTTTGTTTGCTATCAAACGTCTGGAGTTGGCAACTGGCGAAACTATAACTGAGGAAAGCCGCCCTGGTGGGGCAATTCGGCCAACCCCGTCCCCAGATGGCAACTACCTGGCATTTGTAAGCCGTATTCCTGGTTTGAAAAGCGCCTTGATGTTGAAAGACCTACGCAGTGGCATGGTGCAATCTCTGTATGACAGCCTGGATCGCGATTTACAAGAAACTAATGGCACGATGGGTAATACTCCAGCATTTGACTGGACGCCAGACTCAACCAGCATAGTATTCTGGGCTGCGGGTAAATTTCACAAGATAGATATAGCAGATAAAACAGTAAGCACGATACCTATGCATGTTTCTGTAGACAAAAAGATTCATGCAGCTGTACGCTTCCCGGTAGCAGTGGCGCCGGCTGAATTCGATGTGAAAATGA
Organism: uncultured Wenzhouxiangellaceae bacterium; assembly: GCA_964511515.1. Classification (GTDB taxonomy): domain Bacteria; phylum Pseudomonadota; class Gammaproteobacteria; order Xanthomonadales; family SZUA-36; genus SZUA-51. The sequence continues at coordinate 2,473 of CAZEFU010000236.1, read as the reverse complement.
TTCGCTGGAGCCAATTAACTCCGGATGGCAAAACAGCGGTTTTCCAGGCGCTCGGTTATATATGGGTCAAAGATCTAGCTACTGGCAAACAACGCCGATTAAGTGAGCAGTCTGGCCACTATGAGTTTTATCCAGTGATTTCACCAGATGGTAAATCAGTCGCATACACTACCTGGAGTGACCAGAAGTTTGGCAGTTTAAGGGTACAAGCTTTGCGCGGTGGCAAGGGCAGGGTGCTGACTACACAAGAGGGAATATATATTGAACCGGCGTTCTCAGCTGATGGTAAGAAACTGGTCTATAGGAAAGTTGCCGGAGGCTATCTATTATCGCCATTATGGGGCAATGACACTGGTATTTATACGGTCTCAGCTAGCAGTAAAAATAGCAAACCTGTACTCATTACCAAAAAAGGTAATACCCCACAATTTTCAGCAGACTCAAGCCGAATTTTCTTTACCAACTCTAGTGGCGAATCACATACTGACCTTGAACTAAATAGTGTTAATTTATCAGGTAAAGACAAGCGCAGTCATTTGAAGGGCGGCAAGACCACATCTTTTCTGCTCTCTCCGAACAACCAGTGGGTAGCTTTCACGGAAAAATATAATATCTATGTAGCACCGTTTTTCGCAGCCGGCAAACCAGTTGATATCAGCTCCTCTTCCAAAGCTTTTCCAGTGCGACAACTATCGAAGCGCGCTGGTGATTTTATGCGCTGGAACCCCGATTCAAGTGAACTGTCATGGTCGCAGGGACCGGTATTATATAACCGAAATTTAGATCAGAGCTTTGCCTTTATCCAGGGCGCTCCTGCAGAATTGCCTGAGCCTGTAAGCACAGGTTTGAATCTAGGTTTCAAACAAAGTAGTGATAAACCAGCTGGTATCATCGCTCTGGTTGGCGGGCGCGTTGTTACCATGAGAGATGCCAATGAGCTGCAAGAAGTTATTGAAGATGGTGTTGTTATTATAACTGGTAACAAGATTACAGCAGTTGGCAGCAAGGATAATACCAGCGTACCAGCAGATGCCTTCGTTCTGGATATAACTGGCAAAACTGTAGTGCCTGGATTGATTGATGCGCATGCACATGGCGGTATGGGCAGTCGTGAGATTCAACCACAGCAAAGCTGGATACAGTTCTCAAATGCCTCATTGGGGGTTACAACTGTTCATGATCCCTCCAACGATACCACTGAAATATTCTCAGCGGCTGAGCTGCAAAAATCTGGACAAATGATTGCTCCTAGAATTTTTGGTACTGGCACCATTCTATACGGTGCTAACCATCCAGCTTACCGGGCTGAGATTAATGATCTTGAGGAAGCCAAGTTTCATGTGCAGCGTCTAAAAGATGCTGGCGCAATTTCAGTTAAAAGCTATAACCAGCCACGCCGGGATCAAAAGCAACAAGTATTGGCTGCTGCTAGAGAGCTGAATATGATGGTGGTGCCTGAGGGCGGTGCTAAGTTTCAACATAATATGACTATGGTTGTTGATGGCCATACTGGAGTTGAACATGCCTTGCCAATTAAAGATATATATGCCGATGTAAAACAACTTTGGGGCCAAACCAAGGTCGGTTATACCCCAACTTTTGGGGTCGCCTATGGTGGCCTCAGTGGTGAGACTTATTGGTATGACAGGACCAATGTCTGGGAAAACCAGAATTTAACTCGCTTTGTGCCTAAAAGAATACTCACCCCGGGTAAAATTCGCCGTTTACACGCCCCAGATTCAGAATATAACCATATTGGTGTAGCCGCACATGCCAAAGAGCTGCGTGACTTGGGTGTAGGTGTGCAAATTGGAGCGCACGGGCAGCGTGAAGGCTTAGCAGCTCACTGGGAGATGTGGATGATGGTACAAGGGGGCTTTACCCCATGGGAGGCTTACCGTGGCGCTACCTTTGACGGTGCATATTACTTGGGTATGGATGCTGATATTGGCTCAATCGAAGTTGGTAAGTTGGCAGATTTAGCAATTGTGGATGGCAATCCTCTGGAGGATATCCGCAAATCAGAGTTTGTAAGTTATTCTATGATTAATGGGCGCTTGTACGATTCGGTCAATATGAACCAACTTGCACCCCAAGAAGTTAATCGTAAACCATTCTATTTTGAGCTACCAGGTGGAGACACCTGGCAGCCGGCAACAATGGAGTACTGGCAGAAAAAGGCAGAATCATTAAACTGGGTTCACTAAGTTTAAACATAAAAAAGCTCCTTTTCGAAGGGGCTTTTTTATTTGTACTATTTACTACTTATCGACTACCGACCTATTTTTGTAGCCCTTTCGACAATTTCTGCCGGTGTCAAGCCATCTAAGTTTGTATACAGACGGGCTTTATTGCCTCTAGTAGAAAGGTCGTAAACCAATAGGTATTTCAAAGAGTTAGTTAGCTTATTGTACTCCGCCGGGGTAGCAATAAGCTAACTAACTCTTTGAAATACCTATTGGTTTACGACCTT
>CAZEFU010000235.1:0-3624 GCA_964511515.1 uncultured Wenzhouxiangellaceae bacterium | reverse complement strand
CGCCTTCCCGCGGGACTCCCTGAGTTTTACCGCCCAGACCAAGAACAATCTTGCGTAAAGATCGATCATTCATATCCATTACCCGCCGCCAAACTATTTGCCGTGGGTCAATATTTAATTTATTGCCGAAATAGATATGATTATCAATCATCGATGAGATTAGGTTATTGGCGGAGGTGATTGCGTGAAAATCACCAGTAAAATGTAGGTTAATTCGACTAGCAGGCACGACTTGTGAATAACCGCCACCAGTAGCACCACCTTTAATTCCCATGCATGGACCAAGTGATGGTTCCCTTAAAGCTAAGCAAACAGACTCGCCAAGACGCAACATGCCTTGCGCCAGACCAATAGAGGTTGTGGTTTTTCCTTCGCCTGCACGGCTTGGTGTGGTGGCTGATACCAAGATTAAACGGCTTGGCTGTTTACGGGTACGAGGCCGATTTAAAGCGTCAATATGTACCTTGGTAATTTCTTTTCCATAGGGCATTAAATCTGCTTCATCAATACCTAAGCTGGCGGCAATTTCAGAAATTGGGGCATAGATAAATTGTTTCGATATTTCTGTGTTTGTAAGCATTATTAAGTCCGTTGGTAAGATTTTCTGGGTACAGTATCAACGCTAGCATGTTTAGAATCAAACCTTGCTTAGTATTTGCACATTGTGGTTTTAATTCTAATGGCGTAGTCTTAGCTTATATCTTCGAAAATTTAGGGCATATCATGAAAAAAATCATTTCCGTACTTAGTTTATTACTAATCTTCACATCCTCTGCGCTTATGGCGGACTATCAAAATGACATAAAGAACTTAACCGACAGGGTGATAAAGCTAGCGGATGAAAATACCGAGCAGACAGACTCAGAGCGCTTCAATGAATTAGTCGAAATAGCTTATGAGTATACGATTTTAAATTTCCCTGAGTTTGCTTCGTATCTTGGTGATCCCCGTGGTCAGGACCGGTGGACCGATAATTCAGCCGAGTTATTTCTGCAGCGTCAGCAAGATGAGAAAGCTTATATTAAGACCTTGCGATCAATCACCAAGAAAAATTTGTCTGCCAGTGAGCAGATAAATTATGACCTGCTATTAAAGCAAACACAGCAGAGCATTGAGGGGCACCAATTCCCAGGTCATTTCCTACCTATCAATCAAATGGGTGGCCCCCAGCAAAGCATTGCAAGCTTGATGTCGATGGTTCAGCCCAAAAATACTGCCGATTATAAAAATATGATAGCCCGGCTGGAGACAGTTCCTGAAACCATCGAGCAAACCATTAGTTGGATGCGCAAGGGCATGCAAGCTGGAATCACTCCGCCAGCGATTACGCTGCGCGATGTTCCACAGCAGATCCGCAATCAGTTAGTTGATGATGCACAAAAAAGCCCGATGCTTACAGCATTTAGCAAATTCCCGGCAAATATTGACCCACTGCAGCAAGAGACGCTTAAAAAGCAAGCGGCAGCAGCCTTTAGTAACAAGATAGCCCCGGCTTTCGAGACGCTTTTGCAGTTTATGGAAAATGAGTATATACCTGCCGCGCGAAAGAGCATTGCAATGGGCGACCTGCCAAATGGCAAGGCCTGGTATGCGTACAATGTAAAACAGCGCACCACCACCGACTTGACCCCAGAAGAAATTCATAAAATTGGCTTATCTGAAGTTAAGCGAATCCGCGCACGCATGGAAGAAGTAATTGCTAGTACCGATTTTGAAGGGTCTTTTGCAGAGTTCCTAACCTTCTTGCGTACTGACCCCCAGTTTTATCACACAACTAGCGAGGGCTTGTTGGCCGAATATCGTGATATAGCTAAACGTGCAGACCCTGAAATGATGAAAGTATTTGGTAAATTACCACGTACTCCGTATGGAATTAAAGAAGTGCCATCGTATGCGGAGAAATCGCAAACTACAGCATATTATCAACCAGGTTCGGTAAAAGCTGGTCGGGCTGGTATTTTTTATGCCAACACCTATGCCCTCAATACCAGACCAAGATGGGAGATGGAAGCACTAACTCTGCACGAGGCAGTGCCAGGTCATCACCATCAACTGGCATTACAAGATGAGCTGGAAGATGTGCCCTGGTTCAGGCGCGTTGCCCGTTATACAGCCTTTGTTGAAGGCTGGGGTCTGTATTCTGAAAGCCTGGGTGAAGAAATGGGTTTTTATAAAGACCCATACTCTAAATTCGGTCAGCTAACTTATGAAATGTGGCGAGCAATACGTTTGGTTGTTGATACCGGCATGCATCAAATGGGTTGGTCGCGGCAGCAGGCAATTGATTACTTTATGTTGAATGCAGGCAAGCAGGAGCATGATGTTGTAGTTGAGATTGATCGCTACATTGTTTGGCCGGGACAGGCATTGGCGTATAAAATTGGTGAGCTGAAAATCAAAGAACTTCGTGCTTGGGCCACAGCTGAAATGGGAGATAAGTTTGATATTCGGGCTTTCCATGATGCGGTGCTGGAAAATGGTTCTGTCCCTTTGAGTGTGCTTGAAGGGAATATTCAGAACTGGGTGGCGGCGCAGCAAGCGAAGTAATTTAGATATCTCCCGGTAAGTATTCTTACTGGGAGGGTGCTGTTAGCCGACCAAGTTGGCGTAACGCACCGTCATCACCTGACCCGTAATCCATTTTATTAAACACGCCCAGCCTTCCTTGAAATAACACCCAGAAAGCCGCATATACCCTCTATCGAAACACTTTTTCAGGGGAATAACCCAATGAGAATGGATAAATTCACAACCAAATTTCAGCTGGCACTGGCCGATGCGCAATCACTGGCTGTTGGGCAAGATAATGCCATGATAGAACCAGCGCATATCCTGATGGCTTTGTTAGATCAGGATGCAGGAACTGCGAGAAATCTGTTGACCAAGGCCGGAGTGCGGGTAAATGCATTGCGCTCTAGCCTGGATGCACGCCTGGATCAGTTTCCAAAAGTTCAGGGTGCTGCTGGTGAAATCAATCTATCCAACGATAGCGTGAAAACATTAACCCAAATGGACAAACTGGCACAGCAGCGCGATGATGCATACATCGCCTCGGAGCTATTTTTACTGGCGGCATTCGATCTTAAAGGCGAGCTAGAATCTATCTTGCAACAAGCAGGTGCAAATAGAGCTGCAATTGAAAAAGCTATTGAAGATATTCGTGGTGGCGAGCAGGTTAACGACCCAAACGCTGAAGAAAATCGCGAGGCGCTGGAAAAGTACACCATTGATTTAACCGCCCAGGCTGAGTCTTCCAAACTCGATCCAATTATTGGTAGGGATGAAGAAATTCGTCGCTGTATCCAAGTTTTGCAACGGCGCACTAAAAATAATCCAGTCTTGATTGGTGAAGCAGGTGTTGGTAAAACAGCTATTGTTGAAGGCTTGGCGCAGCGAATTGTAAATAACGAAGTTCCTGATGGTATTCGCGGCAAGCGGGTGCTCTCTTTGGATATGGGTGCCTTGATTGCCGGGGCAAAATTTCGGGGTGAATTTGAAGAGCGGCTGAAAGCTGTGCTTAGTGATTTAAAAAAACAGGAAGGGCAGGTAATTCTGTTTATTGACGAAATTCATACCATGGTAGGTGCCGGCAAGGCAGAAGGGGCTATGGATGCCGGCAATATG
>CAZEFU010000234.1:0-3634 GCA_964511515.1 uncultured Wenzhouxiangellaceae bacterium | reverse complement strand
AAGCAAATACTGGCTGCCTTTATTCGTCATCGGCGTGAGGTTGTTACCCGTCGTACTTTATTTGAATTGCGTAAGGCTCGTGCACGTGCACACATCCTCGAAGGATTAACAGTAGCACTGGCAAATGTTGATGAAGTTATAGAAATGATCAAAACCTCTGCCAACCCAGTAGAGGCGAAAGAACGCTTACAGAACAAGCTATGGGAGCCAGGTGTAGTTAAGGCCTTGCTGGGCCAGGCTGGTGCGGATTTATCTCGCCCAGAAGACCTGGAAGCAAGCTTTGGCTTACAGGATAAAGGTTATCAATTAACCACTACTCAAGCTCAGGCAATTTTGGATCTACGCCTGCAGCGTTTAACCGGCCTTGAGCAGGAACGCCTAACCACAGAGTACGAAGAAATTCTGACTACTGTGCGTGCGTTATTAGAAATATTACAATCTCCAGATCGCTTAATGGAGTTGATCCGCACTGAGTTGGAAGAAATTCGGGATCAATACGGCGATGAGCGCCGTTCAGAAATATTACAAACCAGACTCAATCTAAGCTTAGAAGATCTAATTGCCGAAGAAGATGTGGTAGTTACACTATCGCATGCAGGTTATGCCAAGTCGCAAGCCTTAGATCGCTATCAGTCGCAGCGTCGCGGTGGCAAAGGCAAGTCAGCTACCAAGATGAAAGAACAAGACTTCATCGAGCGCCTGTGGGTTGCCAACACTCATGACACGCTGTTGTGCTTTACTTCTCGCGGCAAGGTTTACTGGATGAAGGTTTATGAACTGCCTCAAGCCAGCCATATTAGCCGTGGCAAGCCACTGGTTAATTTATTACCGCTAGAAAAAGGCGAACGGGTGAATGCCATTTTACCTGTGCGTGATTTCCCAGACGATCAATTTATCTTTTTCGCTACCGCTAACGGTACGGTTAAGAAAACTGCTTTATCTGCCTATTCCAGACCACGAGCTAACGGGATTTGGGCGATTGTATTACCTGATGATGATGAGCTTATCGGCGTAGCACTTACCGATGGCCAGCAGGATATTATGCTGTTCTCCAGTTCAGGTAAATGTATCCGCTTTAATGAAGCCGACGCGCGTAACATGGGCCGCCAGACCAGGGGTGTGCGTGGTATCAGAATTAAGCCAGATGAGCGCGTAGTTTCAATGCTGGTTGTTGATGAAGGTGATGTGCTGGTAGCTACCGAGCAGGGTTATGGTAAGCGTACCCGCCTGGAAGAATTCTCAGTCCAGGGCCGTGGCGGCATGGGTATGATCGGAATTAAAACTTCAGACCGCAATGGCGCGCTAGTTGGTGCACAACTAGTTCAGGAAGATGATGACATCATGCTGATTTCAGATAATGGCACTCTGGTAAGAACCGGGGTTGAGCAAATCTCCACACTTGGTAGAAATACTCAGGGTGTAACTCTGATAAAAGTATCTAAAGGTGAGAAGTTGGTCGGCTTGGCTAGAATAGAGTCTATTGCTGGTGAAGATTCAGAACAAGACGAATCAGAAGAGTAAGGTAAATTTAGTATTGTAAACGGCTATTAGGGTTTCCTGCTAGCCTGCCAATGCACTATGCACCGCATCAAGCAGTTCTTTTGAGTCTACGGGTTTAGTCACATAGGCAACCGCACCTTGGCGCAATCCCCAAGCACGGTCGAAGTCGTTACTTTTAGTTGAGACAAAAATAATCGGAATTGCCTTGGTGGTTTTATCACGACGCAGCTTGCGCGTTACTTGATAGCCATTCATATTCGGCATAACAATGTCCATGAGAATAACATCTGGCCGCGACTCAAGAGCAACATCAAGGCCGGTTTCGCCGTTGTCTGCGGAAAGAATTTCGTGCCCGTCATGCTCAATAATTTGCCGAAGTGCATACATCTGAGCTGGGGAGTCGTCAACGATTAGTATTCTGGCCATTTTTACTCTCTCTGATCAAGTGCTAAATATACCCAAATATGCGGCAATGTACCAGTTAAAACTGTATTTAATCCAGCTGAACTGAATTTAGTTGAGTTTTATCAGTGTGCGGCCTGTGGTTTTGCCTGCTAACATTGCCGCACAAATTTCCGGAAGCTCGGCTAAAGTGGTCTCTTGTTGGCAGATACGTTCCAGTTCTGGTGGTAACCACTGATCGCCAAGGTTTTGCCAAATCTGTTTGCGAATTGCAATTGGGCACTGCGCTGAATTTATCCCTAATAGGCTGATTCCACGAATAATAAATGGCATTACTGTTGTATTTAGAGCGATGCCTGCAGCCATTCCGCAACTGGCGATATTTCCCCAGGGCTTAATGCAGCGAGTTAGTCCATTAAGTAAATCAGCGCCAACTGTATCAATTGCGCCGGCCCAACGGGCTTTTTCTAATGGTTTCTCGCCCCAGTACAGGTCTTTGGCAGAAATACATTGAACAGCACCAAGTTGTTTTAGGTAATCAAATTGCTCGGTTTTGCGGCTGATGGCATGAGTTTCATAACCAGCTTTATTGAGAATGTTTATTGCCATAGAGCCAACACCACCCGAGGCGCCGCTAACAACAATTGGTCCCATTTCCGGGGTTTGACCGTTTTGCTCCATGCGGTATAGGCTTAATGCAGCTGTAAAACCCGCAGTACCAAGGATCATGGCAGAACGCAAATCCAGACCTTCAGGGCAGGGGATTAACCAACTGCTATCAACTTTTATATATTCTGAAAAACCACCATCACGAGTTTCACTGAGTCCGCAGCCAGTGGCGATAACTTTGTCACCTGGCTTGAATTCAGGAGATTTCGAATCTACAACTTCACCGGCCATATCAATGCCGCCATTTAGTGGGAAGCGGCGCAAAATTTTACCCTTGCCAGTTACTGCTAGGGCATCTTTATAGTTTATTGCTGACCATTCAACCCGTACAGTCACATCGCCATCGCTAAGCTCAGATATTGGTATCTGTTCCAGCTTGGCCCGATAACCTTGGCGGTCTAGATAGATGCGTAGTGCTGTGGTGGTAGTTGGCATATTTTAGTTAGCCCTGTGAATTGCCTTTTTGTGCACATTTAAAGCTGCTTCATGTATAGCTTCTGATAATGTCGGGTGAGCGTGAACTATCATTGCCAAGTCTTCACTGCTGCCATTAAATTCCATGGTAACCACGCACTCGGCAATTAATTCTGAAGCATTGGCGCCAACGATATGTGCGCCTAGCAACTCATCGGTGTTGGCATCTGCCAGTAGTTTTACCATACCTGCTGGAGAGCCACCGGCGAGAGCCCGGCCATTGGCAGCAAATGGGAAACTGCCGCTTTTAAATTCTATTCCTTGTTGTTTTAATTGCTGTTCGGTTTTACCAACCCAGGCAATTTCAGGGTCTGTGTAAATTACCCAAGGAATAGTATTAAAATCAATGTGGCCATATTTACCGGCGATCCGGTTAACTACGGCAATGCCTTCTTCTGATGCCTTGTGTGCCAGCATCGGTCCGCGTACCGCATCACCGATTGCATATACATTGGCAGCACTGGTAAGACAGTTATCATCAACCTCAATTTGCCCACGCTCAGTGAGCTTAACACCTGAGTCGTCAGCCAGCAGGCCATCGGTAAAAGCGCGTCTACCAACTGCTACTAATAGGCGATCAAAAGTTAAT
>CAZEFU010000233.1:0-3643 GCA_964511515.1 uncultured Wenzhouxiangellaceae bacterium | reverse complement strand
AACTCTGTAGGTATATTCAACTCTTCCACAACTGCCTCTAGCCGCTGTAAACATAGAGGCAGAACCTCATATTCATTGAACATGGGTATGATGACACTCAGCGTAATGTGCTGTGTATGGCTTTCAGTAAGTAACTCAAGATTGGCGCTCATTAAAAACCTTCTTCTTATATAATATGTAACTCATAAATGCGACGAATAATGTTGTGATACCTTGCGCAAATACTACGCTCAGCTTGGCAGTGCTGTTTAATATGTAGAAAAACACCAGGTTACTAATCCATACCTGAATACAAACAATAATGTAGGGTAATATCGTAATTTGGTGCGGCTTTTTAGATTGGAAAACAATATTGCGTTGTAAAATATAATTAACTATTGCGCCTATAAATGCACCTACTGCGGTTGCTGTAATTGCGGCTACACCTGCATTTATCAGTAGGGCCATAAGCAACCAATGGATTATAGTGGCAAACCCACCAGAGAAGGCAAACTTTAACAGCTCGATGCGAGTATTTTTATTTAAATGCTTAAACATTTACAGGATATACGCAATAAACTGCTCGTCTTCAATAAGCAACACAGTACGAGGTAGTGAAGTGCCCAATACCTGAGCATCAACTCTAACAAGATCAAATACCCGCCTGCAGTACGCGCCGTACGAAAGGAAAGTAGCGTAAACTAAGCCAACCTGCCCCGACACCCATAAGTGTTCCAATAAGTGCGCCTAACAGTATCTGGCTGGGATAGTGGACACCTAAATATACCCGCGATAAAGCAACTAGTATTGCCAACATACCGAAGCCGGCAATCCAGCGACGGTTACGCAACACATAGCTACTAAAAGCCACAAACAGAAAATAATTTAACGCATGATTGGAGGGCATCCCGTTAAGTCGGCCACTGCAGTTCACGAAAAAAATAGTATCTACCTGGCGTACAACTTCACTCAACTCAGCACATGGGCGTGGATGTCCTATTAGTTGTTTTAACACCCCGCCCAACTGATCCCCCAAGACAACTAACAAGATTGCCAACAACCAAAAATTAAATCCATCTTTCCCTAAGCGCCAAGTAAGGAAAGCTAATACTGCCAGCAGAACTGGGGTAGAAAATAATAGGCTTTGGGAAATCCATGCAAAAAACACATCTAAACCATTATTGGATAGTGTTTGGTTAAGTAATAACAGTAAATATAGATCCATAAAGTTTACCTCTGATAATTTTGGGTAAAAAAATTCAGTATTACTACGTAGCTGCATATGTTCATATGTGACACTAATCTTCCATTGTGCTCAAAGTGCTATTCGCACCTTCTTCTCTAGCTTTATAATTAATTAGAAAATCACCCTTTCTTCGGCCTTCTTCAAAACTACTCCGGTAGAGGTTAAATCGTGTTTTTCTTCTAGCCACCTGAGTAGACATGCCTTCATACTCGATTCGATATATTGCCGAGTAAATAACTGCACGGCCCATACCGTGATAACAGTGAATAAGTACTGGATAAGAAGTACTATCATCCATCACTTCGAAGAATTTAATGAGGTTTTCTTTTGAAGGAACCTGGGCTGATTGGATATTAATCTGCCTGACTCCGTGTAACTTATTTATAGCCTCTCGTTGTAAATCAATATCATTTTGGCTAGCAGGATTTAATGCATCTCGTAGACCTGGATGGCGTAGATCAATTACAGTTTTAATATCATTTGCAAGAATAAAACCAGCGATCTCCTCTGGTGGGATTTGACCAGACTTATACACTTTGTTCTCAGTAATCACAGAAAATCGATAATTAAATCCTACATACCAGAGGTAATACAGCCCGCCTATTAGAGTGAGTATCGGTAATATTTTGCCAGCTAGTTTCATTGCTCACATGCCCTGTCGTTTCGATAAAACATCTGTCGATACAGAAATATTTACCGATTAAATTTCGCTAACTTTATCAAGCAGATAAATTACATACCATTACCATTTGGTAATGTTTGTTAGTCTTAACAATAACTTAACGGGTATTTTAACAAGCATAAGGTAAGCTGGCCTTCAAATCCAAACTCATGTACAAGTGCCTTACATGATTCAGAACACACTTATCTCAAGCTAGTGAGAAAAATGAAAATACTATTAATTGAAGATGATGAAAAAATCGCCTCTCTTATAATTACAGAGATGAGTAAAGAGGGCTTTGTACTGGATAGAGCCAACAATGGAGGTCAAGGCTTGTCCTTGGCGGTAAGCAATAATTATGCTGCAGCAATAATTGATGTCATGCTACCCGTGCAAAATGGTCTGTGGGTGATAAACGAACTTCGCCAACGAAAAATTAACTTACCTGTAATTGTTTTAAGCTCAAAACGCACAGTTGAAGATCGCGTCAATGGTTTTCGCTCTGGTGGTGATGATTACTTGACCAAACCCTTCGCCTTCGCTGAGTTACTAGTGCGCTTGCAGGCGTTGATTCGACGCTCCAACAATACATCTGAGCCTTCGAATATTACTGTAGACAACCTCTCTATAGACTTGGTGAGCAGAAAAGTAACACGAGGCACCACCAGAATAGATCTACAACCGCGTGAATTTAGTTTACTTGAGTACCTTATGCGTCACTCTGGCCGAGTTGTTTCCAAAACCATGTTGATAGAAAATGTCTGGGATTATAATTTTGATCCACATACAAATGTGGTTGAGGCAAGAGTTTGCCGCTTGCGCGATAAAATCGACAAGGGTTTCAATACAGCTCTGATTCACACTGTACGCGGAGCTGGTTATGTTCTTAAAGCTGGGGGCTGACAAAGCGATCCCGGTTGCTCTGCGCCTGACGCTTTGGTATGCCGGAATATTTACAATATCATCGTTGGTAGCTTTTACTATCTTCTATCTATCTATCGCCGAGATAATTCATGCTGGTACAGACGCTGATCTTATCGAAGATATAATTGAACTTGATCTTATGTATGCAGAGGGTGGAATAAGCTCTCTAGATGTCGAATTCAGCGATGATGTTAATTCGGTTGGAGCAGACAAAGTCTTTTTCAGAATAATTTCACCAGATGCAAAGATACTACTAAGCACCGATATGACTGCATGGCCAGGCTTGCCCGCAGTTAGCGATACTCGTGCCTTGATACCTGAGCAAAGCAGGTATTCGTTGATGACCGTGACGCTTAACGGACATAACTACCCTGCCCGGGTTGTCACAGCATTAATTGATACTGATACGATTTTGCAATTTGGCGAATCACTTGAATATAACAGCGAATTTTTAAGGGTTTTCCGTACTATATTCATAGTAACAGTACCACTAATTGTTATTTTCTCCTGCTTCATAGGCTGGTTTATGTCCCGCAAGGCCTTACAAGGAGTAAGAGATGTAACAGCAGCAGCAATAGATATCACCAATGGAAATTTACATAGGCGGGTACCAGAGACTGGTCGTGGTGATGAAATTGATATTCTTGCCAAAACCTTCAATACAATGTTGAACCGTATTCAGAAACTAATTATGGGCATGCATGAGATGACCGACAATATCGCTCATGATCTGCGCAGCCCTCTTGCGCGCATACGCGGTATAGCGGAAACAAGCTTGTTAGAGGGCACTGACACCAATGATTCCAGATTAGTATCAGGCAATACCATTGAAG
>CAZEFU010000232.1:0-3657 GCA_964511515.1 uncultured Wenzhouxiangellaceae bacterium | reverse complement strand
TTGTCGATATGAGGAATGGGTAATTCAACGGCACACATTTCTTCCCAGCCAAATAATTCCCGTACACTGCCGTGGGACATATAGCGGGCATAGCGATCAAACTCCGGGCGCCGAAACCACATCATCAGGTATTCAGGGTCGAGTTTATTAGTGTCGATAATTTCAAAAACAGTATATGCCTGTGAAACCAGTGCACTATTGTGACTTTCAAGCATGGCTATGCCAATCTTGTCACCTCGTCTAGATGTGTCAGGCACATAGGTAAATTGATTTCTTTTTGCGATTTTGTATTTCTTAAAGTTCGTGCCTACTGTATTTGCAATGGAATCTATGAATATCTTTTTTGTTGATACTCCGAGAAGATTATCCTTTTTATCTTCCAGATTGCGAATATTAATCTGCCTTATATACGGCCCTAGCTTTTTATATTTTGATCTCATAGCCCAGCTCTTTAAATACCTTTAGCAGGTTCTGCTTTGATTTTTCTTCACCTTTTAGCAGCTGTGCAAACTCCACTTGCAGGCCGGTCATTTTGGTATCAAAGTCGATATTTTCATCACGATTGATAAATTCAATATATTTACTGGGCACCAGTGAGTAATCTTTGGCTTTAATTTCTTCAAAATTGGCTGAGTAGCAATATTCAGGAACATTTTTGTATTCCTTATCGAAGCGGGTTTCCTGCCAGGTGTGGAATGTATTGGCTATGTCATTAATGTGCTGTTCTGAAAATTGTATAAATTTCTTTTCAAAGGGCTCACCCCATTGCCGCAAATCCATAAATAGCACTTCTTTTTCACGCTTACGATAATGACGTGTCATATCACTATGGGGCACAGTACGGGATTTTTTATTTTTATTAAGAATCCATAGGGTCACACTAATATCGGTGGTATAAAACATATTGCGGGGCAGGATAATAATGGCTTCAATTAGATTGTTTTCCAACATCTTTTTACGAATGGCTTTTTCTGTACCATCACCCGAAAGTGCACCATTTGACAAGATAAATCCTGCAACCCCGTTTTCAGATAATTTGGATACCATATGCAATATCCAACCGTAATTGGCATTGCCAGTGGCAGGTGTCTCATAACCATCCCAGCGGGGATCATCAGTGAGCTCATCACTTGCTCGCCATGCTTTTTGATTAAACGGCGGGTTGGCCATAATAAAATCAGCTTTTAGATCAGGGTGCTGGTCTTTGGCAAAAGTATCTCGGGCAGCTGCGCCCAGGTTGGCGGTGATGCCACGCACGGCAAGATTCATTTTAGCCAGCTTATAGGTAGTGGTGGTTTGTTCCTGCCCGTAAATGTAAATATCTCTGGTACTGCCCTGGTGGCTTTGTACAAACTTCATGGATTGCACAAACATACCGCCTGAACCACAGCAGGGATCATAAATTTTACCCTTATATGGCTCAATCATTTCTGCAATGAGATTAACGATACTCTTGGGTGTATAGAATTCTCCCTTACCTTTACCTTCTGCTAACGCGAACTTGCCGAGAAAGTATTCATAAACCCGCCCCACCACATCCTCATGGGTGTTGGTAATGGTGTCGATATTATTGATTTCATCCAGCAATGCCGCTAACTTGCTCGGCTCCAGGTCAATACGGGAGAAATAATTATCCGGCAAGGCACCTTGTAGGGCTTTATTGTTTTTTTCTACTGTATGCAGTGCGGTATCGATCTTAACCGCGATATCGCCTTGCTTGGCATGTTTAAGGATATAAGACCAACGAGCTTTCTCCGGCAGGTAAAACACATTATTCATGGTGTAAAATTCCACCCTATCAATGTATTTTTCTTTGCCTTCGTCTATGAGCTCCTGCCGGCGCTGCTCAAAGGTATCACTAACAAATTTTAAGAATATCAGGCTTAGTACAACATGCTTATATTCAGATGGCTCAACGCTGCCACGCAACTTATTTGCAGAATCCCAGAGAGACTCTTCAAAGCTTTTAGTTTTTTTATTGGTCGCCCTTTTTGCCATTTTTTCCTTCTTGTTTAGATATTATCTGATTTTAGTATAAAAAATCAAAGCTCTTAATTTGCAAGAGTAGTTATATTTCTAGTCGTAGCGCTAATTTTCATATTGTATGCTAAATTGCCAGAGCGGTTTCGCTGTCAGCTGTTTTACTGTATTGACAATGCTGCCAGTTCCTGGGTATTGTAATTATGCGGCACTGCCATAGCCCCAGAGAATACCGATATTACTGATTTGATATTATTTTGCCGCCCTTATAGCGTAGAGGCTGCCGCCTATCATTAGACGGCTTTCTATTTTCAGTTAATACTCGTTTATGATTTTTCTAGGCAGCTTGACTAGTATTATGGATTTAGACTGCAGATGCACGTTGCTCTAAAATTGCCACAGCAGGAAGAGTTTTGCCTTCCAAGTACTCCAAAAATGCGCCGCCGCCTGTAGAAATACAGGAAATATCTTCGCGAATATTGAATTTATCAATTGCTGCCAGAGTATCTCCACCGCCAGCGATTGAGAATGCTTCGCTATCTGCAATTGCGCGGGCTAAGGCTTCGGTGCCGGCTGCAAATGCTGGGAATTCAAATACTCCAACTGGGCCATTCCAGATTACCGTACCAGCCTGCATAATTAGTTGTCGGTATTTAGCAGCGGTTTTAGGGCCGATATCGAAAATCATTTCTTCTTTATCTACCTGATTAACAGCCTTGATGCTGCCACTTGCCGTTGCGGAGAATTCTGTACTAACAACTACATCTTCTGGCACCGGGATCTCACCGCCTTTGGCGATTGCTGCGGCCATTAATTTGCGCGCCTCATCCAGCAGCTCCATTTCTACCAGAGATTTTCCCACTTCATAGCCACTGGCAGCTATAAATGTATTGGCGATACCGCCACCAGCAATGAGCTGATCTACCTTGCTCGATAAAGCCCCAAGCACTGTAAGTTTTGTTGAAACTTTAGAGCCACCAACTATGGCAAGTACTGGGCGGGCGGGGTTGCTCAAAGCTTGTTCAAGGCCGTCGAGTTCTGCACATAACAAAGGGCCAGCAACAGCGATAGGCGCGTACCTTGCCACACCTTCGGTTGATGCATGCGCTCTATGGGCTGTGCCAAAAGCGTCCATAACAAACACATCACACAAGGCAGCCATGTTTTTTGCCAGCTGCTTGTCGTTAGCTTTTTCGCCTAAATTAAAGCGTACATTCTCACATAGAACCAGCTCGCCGGGTTTAAGCTCAACACCCTCTAGCCAGTCTTTTTGTAAACGCACCGGTTGACCAAGTGCCTCACTGAGAAATTCAGCAACTGGCAAAAGTGAGAACTCTGCCTGCCACTGACCTTCTTTAGGGCGACCTAAATGCGAGGTCAGCATAAGCCTGGCACCAGCATCTAACAGCATGCGAATGCTTGGCAAGGCTGCCTGAATACGCGCATCAGAACTGACTTTACCCTCTGCAATTGGTACATTTAGATCTTCACGCAACATTACCCGCTTGCCGGCGATATCGCCGGCCGCGAGTAATTCTGCCAGACGCTTAAAGCTGGTTGCCATACTTGCTCGTATCAGGCATTCATTAATGCGATGGTTGTATCTAACATGCGGTTGGAGAAGCCCCACTCGTTGTCATACCAGCTCAATACTTTCACCATATTGCCATTCATAAC
>CAZEFU010000231.1:0-3661 GCA_964511515.1 uncultured Wenzhouxiangellaceae bacterium | reverse complement strand
TAGCCATAAGTATTTAGCAACAAATGGGTTAGAACTTAGTGATGTTGAGTATCTTATCAAGCCGAATAACAGCCTCGATTAATACTTTGTGTGTTTATAGGACAGGGTAATTATAGGATTTCTTTCACCCCATATCGATAATTAGTCAATTGGGTTAAATATCTAGTAATAGCATTACCTGTTGAGGGCTGGGAAATCCAAATGAATGGAAAGTTAAACCTATTGGGTAAAGAAGTCGAAAAAGTCGCCTAATTTACTACTGCTGGTTCGGTATAGCTCGGTGTAAGTGCAGCGGCTACAGCTAACTGTAGTAAAGCGTTTGTTTTGAACATCAAAGATTTTGGCGAAGATACCGCCAGTTGCACGGAACTGGTCGGTTTCGAATTCACGATTTGCGCATTTTGGGCATTGCCAGTTTTTATCTTGCATATTATTTAACCTTATACACGCGTGATTCTATTCCGCTTCCACTAAGCCTGCCGCGCATAGCTTCAACTTCCTGCGCGCTGGTAAATGGCCCAATACGGACTCGTTGCCAGCTATTGCCGTCTATGCTGACTTTCTGTATGTGCGCCTGTGCGCCAAGAAATGCAAGTTGTGCTTTCATAGCCTCAGCATCTTTGGGGTTACGAAATGATCCAACTTGAATCACAAATCCCTTGCCAGCAACCGCTGGTTTGCTTGCAACATCTGGCGGTGCACTGGCTTCAGTTTTTGCCTGTTGGCGAATTTCACGCTCTGGTACCGCAACCTCGATTTCTTCAAGCACGGTAAAGAAATCATAAGTTGCTTTTTTAGGCTTGCCCTTTTCATTATCATCAAGCAAGCCTTTACGGTCTTTGCTATTAGACTTATCTGGGGTTGGTAATGCTTGCTCGCTATTGGTGCTATGTTTTGGTTGCGGGATATACCCTTGCAAAATCGCCCATGTAGAAACACCAAGACCGATAAGGATGCCGAGCAGCAGCCACAGCCATGCTGGTAATGGTTTTTTGCTCTTGGTTTTGCGCCTAGTTTTTGCCATGTGTCGAGTTTACCATGAGATGTTTAGTGTTTGTTTATTGAGATTCCATTCTATCGGGCGCGGAAACCCCGATCATTTGCAGGCCGTTGCGGAACACTTGGCGAGCAGCCTCAATTAAGGCTAGCCTTGCATTGCGTAAATTTTCATCATCGACCATAAACTGATGTGCGTTGTAATAGGAATGGAAGCCATTGGCCAGATCCTGTAAATAATACGCCAGCATATGCGGTGAACGGCTGCGCGCAGCAAGTTCAATAGTTTCTGGGTAGCGACTAAGTAGGCGGCATAGACCAGCCTCGTGCTCGGCCGTTAGCAGATCTAGACCAGCCACACCAATTGCCCGATTGTAGCGAATATCTTTTTGCTCAGCAGCATTGAAAACGCTACAGATGCGAGCATGCGCATACTGAATGTAATATACCGGATTGTCGTTACTATGTGATTTAGCTAAATCCAGATCAAAGTCCAGGTGCTGGTCGTGAGAACGCATTACATAGAAAAAACGGGCTGCATCAATGCCAACTTCTTCGCAAAGTTGGCGCAAGGTTACAAATTGTCCAGAGCGGGTAGACATCTGTACTTTAGCACCTTCACGAAAAAGCACTGCAAACTGGACCAATAGAATTTCAAGTTTTTCTGGATCTTCTTCAAGCCCAATTGCCGCCGCTTTGAGACGTGCAATATAACCGTGGTGATCGGCTCCAAAAATATAAATGGCACGATTAAATTCACGCTCCATTTTGTCGAGAAAATAGGCTATATCTGAGGCAAAGTATGTGCCGCGACCATTTTCGCGAATAACAACCCGATCCTTTTCATCACCGAGCTCCGATGCGCGAAACCAGATAGCGCCATCTTTTTCATAGAGGTGATTACCACTTTTTAGACAGGCAATTGCGCGATCAATTGCGCCAGATTTCTCCAGTTCGCGCTCTGAGAACCAAAGATCGTAATGCACGCCAAATTGTGCCAGGTCATCTTTGATGCCATCGAGAATGCTTATCAACGCAGTACTAAACACAGCCTGAAAGTTATCTTCTCCAACTAATTCTCGGCAGCGCGATATTACTGCATCTATATGTTTTTCTTTATCGCCACCAGCAGACTCATCTGCAGGTAAATTATCAAAAACCTCGAATGACTTAAAGCGCATGTTGTCGCCGTGCTCGCTGCGCACTTCGCGGGCAATTTCGTAAACATACTCACCCCTATATCCATTATCAGGGAAATCTATTTTCTCGCCGCAAAGCTCAAGGTAACGCAGCCAGACACTAGCGGCTAGAATATCCATTTGCCGGCCATTATCGTTAACATAATATTCGCACTGCACTTCATGCCCGGCAGCTTTAAGTATCGCTGCGAGTGTAGCGCCATAGGCAGCCCCTCTGCCATGACCAACATGCAAGGGGCCGGTTGGATTAGCAGAAACAAACTCAACAGTTAGCCGTTCGCGTGAACCAGCCTCTATGCAACCGAAGTTGTCCTTTTCCTGCAGTACATCTTTGATAACCATCAGGCGTGCGTGTGCGGTGAGGAAAAAGTTGATAAATCCAGGCCCGGCAATCTCGGCTTTTTCAATATGTCTTGAATCAGGAATGCGCTTAATAATCATGGCAGCAATATCGCGCGGTGACTTTTTGGCAATTTTTGCCAGCGTCATAGCGATATTACAGGCGAAGTCACCGTGCTCCGAATTGCGAGTGCGTTCAAGGATAACTTTGGGTTCAATATCGGCAGGTAACTGCTCGTCCCGCTGTAAATGCAGCACTGACTGACTGACTAGTTCTTCTATATGGGCACGCACGATTAATTCCTCTACAAGTATGGTCTGTATTTTAGCTCAATTATGTTTGAATTTAGTAAGGTTTGGCAATGATTTTCAGTATTTAACTGCCTCCCGAGCAATTATATTGGCTTATCCACAATTCCTGTGGATAACTCTGTGTGTAAGTCGTCATCTCGAAGCTACCTAGCTTGAGTTTATGCATTTCCTTTTAGATTGGTCAATAATTAACCACTATGAAATAGGTTAATATAAACATATAGATACCAGCGTAAAGATAGAATATACATCGCAATACCAAGGCTAAGCGCTTGATTGTGACCAAATGGCAGTAATGTGTATAAGTTTGCACGGCAATGGGTGAATTTTGTGAGAATCGGCCTAATTTGGGCTACACTGTTGGCATATTGATTCAACAATGGTGGAATTATTCACTTGTGGGGTCATTTTTATTGTTTGAATAGCTAAAATATTTTATTAAATTAACCAGAAGATGACTAACATGCCTGAAAATATTCGCCCATATCTGCACTTTAAACCCCAAATCGGCAAGCGAGTGTACATTGATCCTGCTGCAACAGTAATTGGTCGAACTCAATTGGCTGATGATGTCTCTATTTGGCCAAATGTGGCGGCCAGGGGTGATGTAGAAGCAATCAGCATTGGTGCTGGCAGCAATATTCAAGATAATGCCGTGCTTCATGTTACCCACAAAGGCCCTTTATCACCATTAGGCGGGCCATTGCAGATTGGCAAGGGCGTGACGGTAGGGCACTCAGCAATTTTACATGCCTGCACCATTGGGGATTATTGCCTGATCGGCATGGGCGCTATAGTTCTTGATGGGGCTATTG
>CAZEFU010000230.1:0-3668 GCA_964511515.1 uncultured Wenzhouxiangellaceae bacterium | reverse complement strand
TAAAACCACAATAGCGACCTGTTTGGCATCCCATCTTTCCTGGGATGGCTACCAAGTAGCTCTCGCTGATCTCGACCCTCAACAATCGACTACTGATTGGGGCGCGCTGCGCCCTGATGGCTATCCTGAAATTGAAATTATTCCTTATGGCACGGGCCAAGTGCGGGCAAGCCGTGGCACCGATATATTAATACTTGACTCTCCTGCTGGCGTTCACGGCAGCGAGCTTGGTCAACTGGTTAGGCGCTCGCAAACACTATTAGTACCAATAATGCCCTCCCCAATTGATATGCGTGCATCATGGCGTTTTCTGGAGCAACTTTTCGCCCTTACACCAGTGCAAAAAGGTAAGGTCAAAGTTGGCTTGATTGCTAACCGGGTTAAAGAAAATACCCTAATTTATCGGGAACTAACCGGCTTCCTCGGCAAATACCGAGCACCTTATGTAGCCCACCTGCGCGCCAGCATGAATTATGTGCGAGCTGCACAAAAGGGCCTTGGTGTAGCCGACCTGCCCCGATATCTGGCAGAGAGGGACTGGCAACAATGGAAGCCTTTAATGCGCTGGATAGAAAGCAAGCGCTCACTACCAAAGAACTAGGAGTAATTTACATGCTCAAAGTTGAACTTCTTCAAGATAAAAATATTGCGGTTCTTACGCCTTCAGGAAAATTACAAGCAGCGGACTTCCAGCAAGCAGCTAGCACTATCGATCCATGGATTGAGAGCAATGGAAAGCTAAATGGTATAGTTATTGCCGCTGAAGAATTCCCTGGTTGGGATAGCATACAAGGACTCTTGGCACACCTAAAATTTGTCCGCGATCACCACAAAAAAATTAACCGAGTCGCCTTCGCTAGCGACTCTTCCATGCTTGGATTCGTTCAGTCACTTGCAGATCACTTCACTAGTGCTGAACTAAAGATATTTACCTATTCTAGTTTAAATGAAGCTATCGACTGGGCTTCTAATAGCTAGAATGAAAACCATTGGCCTCATCGGGGGCATGAGCTGGCAAAGCAGCGCTTCTTACTATCGTTTGTTAAACCAAGGCATCGAGAAACGCCTTGGTGGCTTTCATTCAGCCAAAATTATTATGTACAGTGTAGAGTTCGCAGAAATTCACCGCCTTCAGCATCAGGGTAACTGGCAGCAGGCTGGTGAAATATTGGCATCTGCTGCCAAAACACTTGAGCAAGGTGGTGCAGACTTTATTCTTTTATGTACCAACACCATGCACAAAGTTGCCCATCAAATTACTGATAATATTGGCATTCCCTTGTTACATATTGCCGATGCTACAGCTAGTAGCTTACTCAGCGCCGGACACAGCAAAGTCGGCCTACTAGGCACTAGCTTTACCATGGAGCAGGAGTTCTACAAACAAAAACTGCTTGCAGAGTTTAATTTAGAAGTAATTGTTCCAGGCAAAGATGACCGCGAAACAGTTAACCAAATAATTTTCTCTGAACTTGTAGCTGGTAAGATCAGCGATGCATCGAGACATAGATATTTAGAAATTATTGATAAACTAGTAGTTGCAGGTGCCGAGGCTGTAATCCTTGGCTGTACTGAAATCGGTATGTTAGCCAAACAAAGCGACACCAACATACCTCTTTCTGATACTACTAAGATGCATGTCGAGGCTGCTCTTAACGAAGCACTAAAATAGTCAAAAGCAGGCCTGCTTTGCCGGTTTAGGCCCATGCTTTAAACACCTGATTCAAGGATTGAGTCAAGAAAGGAAAGGACACCATATTATGAGATTATTATTCCTTATACTTCTAACTAACCTCGCGTATAGTGCCGAATACCATATCGGCCCCAGCCAAGCTTTAACTAGCATTGCTGATGCCCCATGGGCCACTCTGGAAGCTGGCGATACTGTATTTATTCATTGGCGCGCAACTGCTTATAAAGAAAAATGGGTAATTAACAGGCAAGGCACACCAAGCCAACCAATCTCGGTTATTGGGGTTAGTAATGAATTTGGCCAGCAGCCAGTAATTGACGGCAACAATGCAGTTACCGTGGCTGGTCTGAATTACTGGAACGAACCCCGCGGGGTAATAAAAATTGGCGGATCAAACACCCCCGCCGATGGCTTACCGCAATATATCATTATTGAAAACCTGGAAATTCGTTCAGCTCGACCACCATATCAATTCACTGACGATAATGGGAATATAGCTAATTACTCCAACAATGCTGCCAGTATTTTTGTAGAAAAAGCAGCAAACTTAACCATTAGAAATTGTACCCTGAGAGATTCAGGCAATGGATTGTTTATTGGTGCCAATGGCGGCCAGACACAAGATATCTTAATTGAAGGCAATCATATCTTTGATAATGGCATTGTAGGTCGAATTTTTGAGCACAACACATATACTGCGGCTATCGACATCACCTATCAATACAACCGCTTTGGGCCTCTAAGAACTGGTGCACTGGGCAACAACTTAAAAGATCGTTCAGCCGGCCTGGTAGTCAGATATAACTGGATAGAAAGCGGTAACCGCCAACTGGATTTGGTCGATGCAGAGGATTCTTCTGTGCTGGTGAACCATCCCAGTTACCCCCAGACTTTTGTTTATGGCAATATTTTAATTGAGCCTGATGGCGCCGGTAATTCGCAGATAATCCATTATGGTGGTGATAGCGGTACTCTGGCCGACTATCGCAAAGGCGACCTGTATTTATTCAATAACACCATCATATCGACACGCGCAGGCAGTACAACTTTAGTGCGTTTATCTACCAATGATGAAACGGCACATGTATTTAATAATATCATTTTCAATACTGCCAATGGTAGTTCAATGGCAATGATCAGCGGCAGCGGAGAACTTAACCTTAATAACAATTGGCTAAAATCAGGTTGGCGTGACTGTCATTGTACACCTAACGGTACAGTGAATAACAATGGCAATAATATCGCCGGCACTGATCCACAATTTATAGATTTTAACGCGCAACAGTTTGCATTGCTGAGTACTTCCGCAGCCAGAGATTCAGGTGGGGCATTAATGCCGGCTGTACTACCAGCACATCAGCTACTGCAGCAATATGCTCCGCATCAAATGATCGAATCACGACCTCTTGATGCAACTCTGGATATGGGTGCTTTTGAGTTTTTCGATAACACTAACCAGAACCTTATTTTTACTGACAGCTTCGAACCTTTTTGAGATAGAGTAGTCTACAAATCGACCCCAATATATACTATGGGCATATTGATTGAATGAGACACACAAAAAATGAAATATATCCGCGAAACAGATAAATCTATCAAACAAGCCAGTACTGACCTTGAAACAGCCGTAGTGGCTCATGGCTTCGGAGTACTACACATACACGACCTCAAAGAAACCATGCATAAGAAAGGCGTCGAGTTTAATGAAGACTGTCGGATTTTTGAGGTCTGCAACCCGCATAAAGCCAAAACAGTTTTGGAAACTGATATGAGCATGAATATGGCCTTACCATGCCGCATATCTGTGTACTCCGAAGACGGCCAAAATTATATTGGTATGATTTTACCGGCAGCGCTGCTAGGAATGCTAAGTGATAGCGATGATCTTGGAGAAGTGGCTGCTGAAGTTGAAGAATTAAGCATTCAGATGATTGAGGATGCGATCTGAACATAATTAGTTTATGTAAAACACCCT
>CAZEFU010000229.1:0-3679 GCA_964511515.1 uncultured Wenzhouxiangellaceae bacterium | reverse complement strand
TAATTCGTAACATGAAAAACTTCACCTATTTATTGGAAATCTATGGCAATACTTACAATTCTTGAGTTCCCCGATCAGCGTTTACGCACTGTAGCAAAGCCTGTGCAAAGCGTTGATAATGGGGTCCGCGAACTGCTAAAAAACATGCTGGAAACCATGTATAACGCCAATGGCATCGGTTTGGCGGCAACTCAGGTAAATGTGCATAAACGGCTTTTAGTGCTCGATGTTAGCGATGATCGGGATCAGCCAAAGATTTTTATCAATCCTGAGATTTTAGTCAAAGATGGCATGCAAACCTACGAAGAAGGCTGCTTATCAGTGCCTGGAGTTCATGCTGATGTGCAACGGGCTGAAGAAATTCGGGTTCGGGCACAAGACGAAAATGGTGAATTTTTCGAACTGGAAGCACATGATTTACTGGCAATTTGCCTACAGCACGAAATCGATCATCTCAATGGCAAATTATTTGTTGATTATCTTTCGCCATTGAAACGCCAGCGGCTTAAAAAGAAGCTGGAAAAACAGAAAAAAATAGACCAGCTTGAAGAAGCTCGATCTTCCCTCTAAGAACACGAATAAGTATGCAATTAACACCACCACTAAAAATTGGCTTTGCCGGTAGCCCAGACTTCTCTACCAGTGCTTTAAGTGCGCTGTTGCAAAGCCGTCATCAATTAGTGGCTGTGTACACCCAGCCAGATAGAGGCGTTGGCCGAGGGCAGAAACTGACCTTTAATCCAGTTAAAAAACTAGCTCTACAGCACGATATTAAAGTTCTTCAGCCTGCCAGCTTCAAAGACCAAGCAACCCAAGATGAATTACAAAGCTTACAGCTCGACTTGCTGATAGTGGTCGCCTATGGGCAAATCCTTCCACCAACAATTTTGCAGACCCCGCGACTTGGTTGCTGGAATATTCACGCATCGTTACTACCCCGTTGGCGCGGCGCAGCGCCCATTCAAAGAGCTATTCAAGCCGGCGACCAGCAAAGCGGGGTTTGCATAATGCAAATGGATGAAGGCTTAGACACCGGCGCTGTATTGCATCAACTAAGCACTGCCATAAGCGCAACAGAAACCGGGGGCAGCCTACATGACAGCTTAGCTACACTTGGAAGCACAGCTTTGCTGGAAACCTTAAGCATGTACGACCAAAATAAACTCCCAAGCCCCACCCAGCAGGCAGAAACCGGCATCAGCTATGCTCATAAGTTATCCAAGGCAGAAGCCCAAATTGACTGGCAACAGCCTGCCGAAGTTATCGAGCGCAGTATTCGCGCATTTAACCCTTGGCCGGTGGCATGGGCTGAAATTGACGGACAACGCCTGCGTATCTTTGCCGCAAGAGCCATAACTGCGAATACAGACCAGCCTGTTGGGGAAATAATCAGCGTCAGCGAAAGCGGTATCCGCATAGCTTGTGGTCAAGGCCAGGTGGAAATAACCCAGCTGCAAAAACCTGGTGGCAAGCCAATTTCAGCCAAAGACTACTTCAACTCTCTTAACAAACAGGCAGGTAGATGAAAACTGCTCGACTCATCAGTCTCAAAGTATTACTTGCTACCAGCCCAGCTGGTCGCGGCAAAAGCCAGTCATTAGATCGTGCGCTGGCACATTATTTACCGCAACTAGAAGAGGCTCGTGATCGAGCTCTGGCACAGCGTTTGGCATATACAAGCCTGCGTTGGCTAGGAGCTACCGAATTTATTGCTCGACGCTTACTGAAAAAGCCCTTAAAAAATAAAGACCGCGATATTCACCTACTTATTCAACTAGGTTTGGTGCAATTATGGCGCGAAGCCATTCCAGCACATGCAGCTGTACATGAAACTGCCGCAGTAGCCCGTGGCCTTGGCAAGCCTTGGGCGGTGGCACTAATTAACGGTGTATTGCGTAATTTTCAACGCCGGCGCCAAGAACTAGAAGCCGCAGTTGAAAGCTCACCGGCGCGCTGGTCCTGTCCTGAATGGCTAGTGCAGGAGCTCAAACAAAATTGGCCTGAAAACTGGCAACAAATTTTAACTGCCAATAACCAGGCAGCTCCGATGTGGCTGCGGGTTAATCTGCAAAAGCACAGCCGGGATGAATACTTGCAGCTTCTGCACAACCAGAACTTAGCCGCCGTAGCTGGCAAGTGGAGTACAGCTGCAATTTGCATGGAACAAGCCGTACCAGTAAATCAACTGCCTGATTTTGCTGAGGGAGCTGTGTCTGTGCAAGATTCAGCCGCCCAGTTGGCAGCTGAAATTTTAGCCCCACAAGCGGGTCATCGAATACTCGATGCCTGCGCTGCACCCGGTAGCAAAACTTGTCAGCTACTTGAGTTAGAACCAAAAATAGCTCACTTAACTGCGCTTGATAATAGCGATTCACGACTAAATAGACTGCGCGAAAACTTGCAACGGTTAGAGCTTGATTGTGAAATCATTTGTGGCGATGCCAGCCAATCAAGTACTTGGTGGGATGGTCAACACTATGACCGCATTCTACTCGATGCACCATGCTCATCAACTGGGGTTATTCGCCGACATCCAGATATTCGCTGGCGCCGAACACCCGAAGATATAAACACCATTAGCAAAATCCAGGCTCGCATTCTGAGTGAATGTTGGAGCATGTTAAAACCAGGTGGCAGACTGTTGTATGCAACCTGCTCTGTGCTGGCAACTGAAAATCAGCAGCTAATTTCCAAATGGTTGGCAACGGTTAATAATGCAGAGGTAATTGCTCTGAAAGTTGACTGGGGATTGGTAGCCGGCGATGGCCGCCAACTACTGCCCGGTAGTTGCGAAGATGGCGACGGGTTTTTCTATTGCCTGTTGGAAAAAATCGCAAATGCCTAGTTATCGTGTGCTAATCATTTTACTTATCGCTGGGATGTTTCTCAGTGCATGTGACACACAAGACCAGCAAGACTCACTGTTTAAAGTGTTACATATTGAAGCTGATATTAAAGACCAAACCAGCAAACAGGTAGTTACAGTGTTTGCTAATCTAAGCTTAAAACTAACCCCGGCAGTTGAAGAAGCTTTACGCAAGGGAGTAGTAATTACCCTCAAAGCTAATGCCCAGATTGTGCATGACAACAATATCGGTCGCGTGGTTGAAGACCACGGGCGGCGCTGGCAAATTCAGTACCTGCCGTTGTCGCGGCATTATTCACTCACCGATTTACGCAGCAAAGAACAAAGCAACTGGCCGCGGCTAAGGCATGCATTAGCCGCATTAAAAAGAATCGAAATGGAACTGCCACCAGTAAAATTAGAACCAGGAAATTACCGCCTCGAAGTGATGGTATATCTTGATCGGCGCAGACTTCCAGCCCCCTTACGCCTGCCAGCACTGGTATCATCTGACTGGAAACTAGAATCGAATTGGTATAAATGGCAATTTCACATCAATCAATAAAGCGTCTGCTATTTAAAACCCTGCCACTAGTGGCAGGGTTGGTTTTGCTATTATCGGCATTGTTCCTGATAGCTGATGTTAAAGAAGGCTCTGACCGCTTTGCCCGCCATTATATATTGGTACTGGTGCTGACCATTGTGGCTTTAGTGGTGATGCTCACCTCTATTGGCGGACGACTGATAAAACTATATACACAAGTTCGCAAAGAAACGCCTGGAGCAAGACTTAGTGCGCGCATGGTGCGTACATTTTTAATTCTAGCGATACCT